>CALZKX010000253.1 GCA_945788155.1 uncultured Flavobacteriaceae bacterium | reverse complement strand
ATGAAGTTTACTTTGATACAGATGAATATGAAGTCTCTGAAATTGAAGATAATAGACTCCTTCTTTTTATTAGGGATATTCAAAATCAAGATATTGCCAAAATTTCTATTTATGGTTTTTGCGACGATATTGGTAGTGACTCCTATAATCTTCAATTGTCACAACAAAGAGCCAATGCTATAAAATCTATTTTTTCTGAACACGAAATTGATAACACTCTTATAAGCAATGTAGATGGAAAAGGTGAGGTGCTTTTAAAAACTGTTAATACAGTAGATGCCGATGTTATTAGAGGATTAAATCGTAAAGTTGAAATTATAGCCTATGTATATATTCCTCCTCGTCCAGAGGTCATTAAGGAAGAGGAAACCATGGAAACCACTTTAAAAGGAGACTTAAAAGTGGGTGACAAAGTTGTGTTGGATAACATATTGTTTAAAACAGGGTATAGCGATGTACTACCTGAATCTATGGAAACTCTTGAGAAAATTGCCGTATTGCTTAATGAACGAAGCAATGTTTATTTTACTATTCAAGGGCATGTGTGTTGTACAAAAAGAACGATGGATGCAGTAGATAGAAAAACAAAAAAACGTAATTTATCGGAAGCTAGAGCTAGATATATTTACTACTATTTATCAAGAAAAGGCGTTAGTAAAAAACGAATGCGTTATGAAGGTATGCGACGGAAATATCCGTTAGGTGGCGACCCAAAATACGATAGGCGTGTAGAAATTTTAGTTACTAAAATAGTTAATACTAACGATAAGTAATTAAGGTTGTTTTATCATAGCAACATGCGGTATGCCATCTTCAAGGTACTCCTCTCCTTTTTCTTTAAACCCTAGATTGTTATAGAACTGCTTTAAATAAGTTTGTGCCGACAGTTTTATTTTTGTTTCGTTAAAATAGTCTTTAACTGCTTTTATAGAAGCCTCCATAATATCATAACCATATTTATGTTGGCGTTCTTCTTTACTCACCACCACTCTACCTATACTGGCTTCTGTAAAATAATCTCCTGGCTTAAACACTCTTGTATAAGCTACTATTTTATTATCTTTTTTACCAATTATATGAAGTGCTTTTTCGTCTTTTCCGTCTAGGTCTTGATACACACAGTCTTGCTCAACCACAAATACTTCACTACGTAATTGGAGTAAATTATACAGCTCTTTAGTAGTAAGATCTTTAAAGGTTTTTGTTTCTATATTTAACATATCTCTTTGTCACATCGAGCGTAGTCGAAGTATTTTTTTTTTAATATCTATGAGATTCCTGCTTTTAAAGGAATTGCTAATCCTGCACTATCACGTCTTTTTCCCCACACTTACCATACTCTGGTTGAATATTAATATGATTTATTTTAAATTTGTGATACAATACTTTTTCTACTTCTTTAAGAATTTCATCAAACTCCGACAACGTAATATCTTTATTAAAATCTATATGCGCTTCTAAATGCGTTTCAGTTTCATTTAATTGCCAAACATGTACATGATGTACATTCTTAATAGAATTTAATTGCTGTAATTGGTCTATAATGTTTTTAATGTGAATATTATCTGGTGTAAACAACATAAGTACTTTATATGAGTTTTTTAAAAGATCATAGCCCACAAAAATTAAATATACAGCAATCATTAATGTTAATAAGCTGTCCACCCAATATACTTCATAAAATTTCATCACTAATCCACCAATTAACACAGCAACACTTGCTAACATGTCTGTAAACAAATGTAAATAGGCACTTTTTAAATTCATGTTAATCGCTGAGTCTTTTTTAAGAAGAAGTACACTTAAACCGTTAGCTATAATACCTAATAGCGACAACCAAATAACTAAACTTGATTCTATTTCATGAGGATTTTGAAAACGCTTAATAGCTTCAATAATTAAAAAAACAGCTATCACTACCAAAGTAGCTGCATTCACAAAAGCGGCAAGAATTTCGATGCGCTTATAGCCAAATGTTTTTTGTAGTGAAGCATGCTTTTTCGAAAGCTTTGATGCTATATAGCTAATAAATAATGATATAACATCCGATAAATTATGAAGCGCATCACTTAAAAGTGATAAACTTCCAGAAATTAATCCTCCTATTACCTGTGCTAGAGTTATTAATACATTTAAAAAAATGGAAATCAATAAATTTCTACCTTGTAAATTTCCTTGATGGGAATCTGAGTGGCTCATTTTACTCCAATTTTAAATTGGTATTAACAAGATGTGGTTGGAATTTTATTAATGCGGTTTTGGTGTCTCCCACCTTCAAACTCTGTATTTAAAAAGGTTTCTACTATTTGTAAGGCTTGTTGTAAAGCTGTAAAACGTGCAGGAATACTTAAAACATTTGCATTATTATGTTGTCTTGCTAATGCGGCGATTTCTTTAGTCCAACACAAAGCTGATCGTACTCCTTGATGTTTATTTGCAGTCATGTTTGCGCCATTGCCACTTCCGCATATTATAATTCCTAAATCTGCAACTTTAGTTTCTACATCTTTAGCAACAGGATGAACAAAGTCTGGATAATCTACACTATCATTACTATTTGTTCCATAATTTATCACCTCAATTCCTTTTGATTTTAAAAATTTAACAATAGCAAATTTGTATTCGGTTCCAGCGTGATCGTTTCCTATAGATATTTTCATAATTTTTTATTTTTTTCCGTGAAAACGAAAATATGTTTAATGTTATACAAATAACACAGACTTTGTTTAAAAAGAGGTAATTTAATAGTATTTATTCTTGGTTATAAAATTACAAAATATAACCTTGAGCTTTATTAAAATTGTTAGTTACTTTTTAATAAATTGTTAATATCTCATCATTGTTTATTACAACTTTTTATTGTGTTATTTAATAATTTTTACAAGCAAAATGTTAATTGAAACAACCAAATAAGTTAGTTATTTTTTCTAGTGAAGTTGTAAACTTAAAGTAGCTTACATACTAACATAAATTATTATAATACTTATTAAAAGTTAATTATTGAATTGAGTTATAAACCACTGTTAATAGAAAAATGAAATCTATGAATATTAATATATTAGGTATCTTATAAGTTGTTAATAAAGTGTTATTACTAATAAATCAAAATAAAATATAAAAAAGTTATAATTACTATTAACAAGCTATAATAATCACCATTTTTATTTTAAATTTTTAAAAAGAAATAGTTATTATTATATTAAATGT
>CALZKX010000252.1 GCA_945788155.1 uncultured Flavobacteriaceae bacterium | reverse complement strand
TTGTGGATTAAGTTAGTAAAAGTCTGTTTGACGATAATAATAATAATATATTCGAAACCGGCACGCGCCAACAATATAAATCCACACAGAAAAGTAAAACAATTTTTTTTTTCCCACCATCCACCCGGAACAGATTTTTTTTTGAATTTTCGAAAAAAGGATAAAACATTATATTTGAAAAACAGCGAAAATAAAAAACAAAAATGAGGAGTCAGATCAACTTAATATCTAGAACAAATCCGCACAGAAAGAGAATGGGGTACTGAACAAGACTCAACTTGACACAAGGTCATCTTCCAGAAGAGTAACAAAGATTAAGTGATCAAAAACACCGACAATGAAAAACTGAGAACAAGATACTAAGAGAAAAAAAATGGAAAGATCACTAATCAAGAAAACAGAAAAATTAAATGATATAGTTATTAATAAAATCGATATTATTATTATTTAACCAATTACAAAGATTCTTATCGAAAACAAAGATAGATTTACTATTAGCGATATCGTTAGGCAAAGTATTCCAAAGTTTAGTTGCCCACTGTTGGAAAGATTTATTAGCGAATTTTTTATTGGTACGATTAATATAAAACTTATGTTTATTACGAAGGTTATAATCAAAATCTTTATTAGAGAAACACTTTTTGAGACACGGAGCAGAATTTCCTTTAAGAACTTTGTAAATGAAACGAAATTTAAGTCTAAGAATAATAAAAGAAAACATAGGCCAATTTTTATCCAACAAAACATTTCTAGTACAATTAAAGAGAGCACAACCAGCACTGTTATAACTATTTTCTATTTTCAGATATAAACCTCTGCTATAATTGGTAATTAAAATGGAAAAATAAACAATATGAGAAAGACCAATAGCTTTATAAATCTGAAGTAAGCATTTAAAGGGAACATAAAAACGCAGACGCTGTAAGGTTCCAGAACATTTATTAAGTTTACTGGTGACACTTTCAATATGAGACTTAAAAGTTAAAGAGTCGTCTATAATAAAGCCAAGATAAGTAGTACATCTAACAATAGATATCAGATGACCATCCAAATAACAATTGAAATCATTACTTGTTATATTTCTGCAACCAAAAACCATAACGGAACTTTTTTTAGGATTAACTTTTAAAACATTTTTATTGCAATAGCTTTCGACTTCAGAAAGACAATTATTGCACAAACCTTGAAGATCTGTGATATTGTCAGCTTCAATAACAATGCTGGTGTCATCAGCGTATAAAATACAACTGGAGTCATTTAAGTTATTTTGAATGTCATTAATATACATGCTAAAAAGAATAGGTCCTAATATAGACCCTTGAGGAACGCCCATGCTCACATCTGATTGACCGCTAATAAATTGCTCAATTTTGACATATTGACTTCTATTTAAAAGATAAGATTTGAACCATTCAATCGCTTCATCAGAAAAATTAAAATTGTACTTAAGCTTGTTAAGAAGGATCTTATGATTAATGACGTCAAAGGCTTTAGTAAGATCAAGAAAAATAACACAGACAACTTTACCTCTGTCTAAAGCATCATAAATAACATTAAGCAAAGAGATGACAGCAGTGACAGTCGAATAACCCGATCTAAAACCATGTTGCTGTTCAAAAAGCAGATTATTTCCGTTTAAATAATTAATTAATTGGTTCTTAACAATATGTTCATAAATTTTGCTTAAGTTAGGAAGAATAGCTATGGGCCGGTAATTGCTGGTATCATCCTTCTTACCTTTTTTATGAATAGGCTTAATTTGAGCTACTTTAAAATTGGCAGGATACTTATTTTCGCGAAAAGAAAGATTAACAAAGAAGTGAATCCAGAGTATAAAAAACTCTGGGTTCATTTTCAAAAAACGAGGTTCAATGGAATTATGACCACAACTTTTGCTTAATATAGAAGGGAAAACATTGGTAATACTTTGGTGGCAAACCGGTTTAAGAGAAAACTTATTAAAATTAAACTGTTTGGTAAGATTTAAATTATTAAGGGTATTTTGATTATTTATCTGCACTATATTTTCAGAAATAGCAACTGCGGAACTGACAAAGTAATCGTTAAAAGCGTTAGCGATTCTTTCTTTATCATAAATTTTAGAAAAGTTAACCGTAAGAAAATCAATATCATCAGACGTGTCATCTCTAATTAAACTATTTATAGTTTTCCACATAGATTTAGGGTCATTTTTATTCTCAAACTGATTAATCAAATACTCTTTCTTCGCATGTTTGGTAGCCACTTTGCATTTAGATTGAAGAATTTTAACTTTATTCACCCTTTTATTAGAACGGTCAAAAGAAGCTTTTTTGGCAGCTGTTTCAGCTTTTTTATAAAGTTTAATAAGATTAGTATTTAACCAAGAAGTTTTAATGCTAATGCCACGAGGAGTTGAAACGGTTACTTTCGGGAAACAATCGGCAATAATTTGTCTAATTTTAAGGATAAAATCATCAATATTAGGAGTGAGAGCTGAATAATGGAGGCATTTTTGAAAGTTAGAAATAGCAGCATTATTGACACTATATTTAGTGATCTTAGTAGAGTTGATTTTAGTCTTTTTATTACGAGGTTGTTTATAATTGAAAATAAGCATATTATGATCGCTGTAACTGACAGGAATAGTACTAATGTTTAGAATACGGCTCGCAGCTATTTTATTAGTGACGATAAGGTCAATGGTGGAAGAAGTTTTAGTAGTAGTTCTAGTTGGCAAATTATTAATAATTTTAAGATCATAAACTTTTAACATTTGTCTCAATTTATTAGAGCTGGGGTTTTTATTAGAAACATCAATGTTGAAGTCTCCCAATATAATAAGCGGAAAATTAATATGATCAATGTTGTTTAAGAGATTAACAAGAGAAAAGTTGAAGTTGTCGAAACTAGCATTAGGAGGTCTATAAATAATAATAAGTTGAATAGGTTTCATCATAGGAAAAGTAAAGGAGACATGGAGGCATTCGATATCATCATTACAAACATTATTTTCAGTTTCAAAGTTATTGCCATATTTATTTCGAACAATAACGGCAACTCCTCCACCTTTTTTAGTGTTTCTATCAAGACGAATAATTTTAAAACCAGCAAGAAAAAGCTCAGAAGTTTGAATGTTTCTGTGAAGCCAAGTTTCAGCAATAGCCGCTATATTAATATTATTGGAAATAAGAAAGTTTAAAAGTT
>CALZKX010000251.1 GCA_945788155.1 uncultured Flavobacteriaceae bacterium | reverse complement strand
TTATTCTATCCAAACGATCCAATTCCATTATATTTAGATAAAAAAAGCGAGACGCTTAAAATAATTCAGCAATTGCGTAATGAAGCACATCGTTTTGGCATAGAACACCATAGAAATAAACGAAGCAAAAGCGCGTTAAACACAGAGTTGGAAACGATTTTTGGCGTTGGAGAAAAAACAATTGTGGAATTGTTGAAGCATTTTAAATCGGCAAAACGTATTTCGTATGCCAAATTAGACGAACTGGAAGATGTAGTTGGTGTGTCAAAGGCTCAGAAAATTTATAATTATTACAATCAAAAACAAATAGATTGAAAGCTAAAATCATCATATTAACCTTATTCTTACTCATATCGTTATCTACGAAAGCACAGAACAAAGCTATTGAAACACAAGGTCCAAAAGTTGGTCTAGTGTTAAGTGGTGGTGGCGCAAAAGGGTTGGCACATATTGGAGCGCTAAAAATTATAGATAGTCTTGGGATTAAAATAGATTATATTGGAGGAACAAGTATGGGAGCAGTTATAGGCTCGCTATACGCTTCAGGTTATTCTGGAAAAGAGTTGGAAAGAATATTTAATGGACTGGATTTTAACAAGCTAATTGGCGATGATCTTCCAAGGGCTTCAAAAACGTTTTATGAACGTGATAACTTCGAAAAATATGCTATTTCAATACCATTTAATAATTTTAAAATACAATTGCCTTCGGCAATTTCCAGAGGGCAAAATGTGTTTAATTTATTTTCAAAGTTAACACTTCATGTAAGTAATATTGACAAATTTAAAGATTTACCAATCCCTTTTTTCTGTATTGCAACCAATGTGGAAACTGGCAAACCTGTTATTTTAGAACAAGGCAGTCTAGCACAAGCCATTGCTGCTAGTGGTGCTTTTCCGTCGTTATTTCAACCGGTAGTCATCAACGATCAAATATTAATTGATGGAGGCGTGGTGAATAATTATCCTTTAGATGAACTCAAAGCCAAGGGAATGGACATCATTATAGGTGTAGATGTACAAGACGACCTGTCCACTAGGGAAAATTTAAAAACCGCTCCTGAAATTTTATTACAAATTAATAATTACAGAACCATAAAAGACATGAAAGACAAGTCTGTTAGGACCAATATTTACATTAAACCAGATATTAAGGAATTTACAGTAGTGTCTTTTGACGACGGCAAACAAATAATAAAAAGAGGCGAAGTAGCAGCCAATAAAAACCTAAAAGCTTTAAAAGAATTGGCCGCTAAACATAAAACACACACTAAGATAAAATATACCATTCCCAAAATAGATAGTATTAGGATAAATAACATCTTTTTAAAAGGGAACGACACATACACAAGATCGTATGTGCTTGGCAAACTGAAGATAAAGACCAATGAAGAAACCACATATAAAGAGTTTACCAGAGGCGTAAATAATCTAGTAGCAACCAATAATTTTGAGAGCTTTCTATACCAATTTAAACCAAAGGGTAACGGCTACGACTTGGTTGCCAATTTAAAGGAAAGCGAGACGAAAACCTTTTTAAAACTTGGAGCGCATTTTGACGATTTGTATAAAAGCGCAGCATTACTAAACCTTACCCAAAAGAGGTTGTTTTTTAATAACGATGTGGCAACTCTAGATCTTATTTTAGGAGATAATATTAGATATAATTTTGAATATTACATAGATAAAGGGTTTTATTGGAGCATAGGTCTGCGGTCAAGGTATAATACATTTCATAAAGACATAAGTGCATCCTTACTTTTGAGTGAAGCAGAAATTGCCACAACGGGTTTAAATATATTAGACGTTCAATTAAAAGATTTTACCAATCAATTTTATTTGCAAACATTGTTTAGAAAAGATTTGTCTTTTGTGTTGGGAGCAGAACATAAAAAACTTCAAATTGCTTCACAAACCATTATAAACAACCCAGATCCAAATGCTAATGAAACGGTATTTGAAAACAGCGATTTTTTTAGCGTATTTGGCAAACTGAAGTTTGATACTTATAGCAACAAATATTTTCCCAAAAAGGGATTCCTGTTTGATAGCGATTTCCATTTGTACTTATCATCGTCCAATTTTAATAACAATTTCGCACAGTTTTCTTTTGCAAAAGCCAATATTGGATATGCCTTTAGTGTGTCTGATAAATTTTCTGTTATCTTGGGCTCTGAAGGTGGTTTTAGAATTGGCGATCAATCAAATCAATCGCTAAGTTTTGCTTTAGGTGGCTATGGCAATAATTTTATTAATAACTTCATTTCGTTCTATGGTTACGATTATATTTCTATAATTGGCGATAGTTTTGTTAAAGGACTTATTAATTTGGACTACGAGTTTGTAAAAAACCACCATGTTAATCTTTCAGCAAATTATGCCAATGTAGCTGATAATATTTTTACAAATGGCGAATGGCTTACTCTACCAGATTATAGCGGCTATGCCATAGGCTATGGGTTTGATACTATTATTGGCCCAATTGAAGCTAAATATACCTGGTCGTCCGAAACCAACGAAAGCAAATGGTTTTTTAATATTGGGTTTTGGTTTTAAGTTAAGCTTTTTCGTTTTCAAGAAGATAAAAACGTTTTTGAACGAAGTAATTTGTCTAGAAATTGAATTTCACACTCAATAATAGTTGCGATGGTCTTAATAAATAAGTGCTTTGTGTATAAGAAAACGCATCATTAAACACGGTTGTAAATTCTCTTGTATTTAATAGATTGTTCCAATTTAATTCTAAATCAATTTTACTTTTCTTAAGGGTGTACCTATAATTTAAGCTTAAAAAATAATTTTCCTGGTTTTCAGTTGAGAAATTATTGCTGTAATACTCTGCGTCAAGACCAATATATTGATTTGAAGTTGGATAAAAATTGAAATTCAGTAAATGTTCTTGCCTAACAATATTGTCAAACGATTGATCTTCAAATTGCGAGTTTGAAATGGTAAAATTACTTTTATAACCTACGCTCATCCATTCTGTAATCTCGGTATCTAATTGGCCTTTTAATTGGATGTTTTTTGTAGTAATATCAGTCAATATCCCATTTAACAGTTGCTCTCTACTTTCTAGAGATGCAATTGTAGTTATAGCGAACGTTGTTTTTAGTTTACTAAAGTACTTGCTTCCTCTTAAGTTAATGCTATGCGTAATATTGGAGTTATCTTGCTCAAAAAACCCAAATGAAGTAGTTCCGTCACTGTTTATAATGTTTCCAAAAAGTAAATTTTGCATGGAATTACCATACGAATAAAAGCCATTTATAAATAATGATTTTATTGGGTTTCTATATGATATCCCCAAAGTTAAATTTTCTCTTAGGCTTTCTAAAATAGGCGTTTCATATTTTTGAATATTTCTATAACTGTTTAAAATATAACCATAATATAACTGATTAATATCTCCAAAATTATTTTTTACACCTACCGAAAAAGTTGTTTTCCAAAAGGCGTTCAGGTCTTTAATTATAGAAAGCCTTGGTTCAAAAGTAAAACGATTTAGTTTTTGTGATTTATTTAAATAAGTATCAGTCCTGTTAAATGCTTGTAATTTAAAAGGCGTTTCCAATTCTATTCTCCAATTATTATTACGGTATTGTGTTTTTAAAATACTGTAAAATGAGGATTTATTAAAAGTTAAATTATTTTGAAAATTACCAGTAAGTACATCTTCAATACTGTTTTCAAAAAGTGAGATGCCACTATCCAATTTTTGGTTTTGCAACAAAAAGCCAACTTTAGGAGTTGCTGTAAATTTTTTAAACCCTTTTGTAAAACTAAAAGAATTATTTGTGTAAAAATTAGAGTGTACAATTTGTTGGTTTATTGCATCAAAAGGATTTCCGTTGTTTAAAAGATCTTCGAACCTGCCTGGAGTTGCTCTTAAATTTTGAGGTGTTTTTGTATAGGTTAAAATGGATTTTAACGTAATCAACTTTTCACCAAAAGGCTGTACCCATTTTAATTTATTGCTAAAAGAAGTAAATGGAATTGTTGTATTTTGACTTATTTTTTCATTGTTTAACACGATTAATCCTCTTTGAGAATCCCAATAACTGTTTGCCTCTAAAGTATTTTTAAAATAACTCTTCTTGGTATTTTTTGTTAAAACAAATTTACTTTTTAACGAGCTGAAGAATAATTTGTTGTTAGTATCTTCCCTAATGTTTACAGTGTCTATTGGAGTAAAAAACGTAGTTTGGGTATTTCCTGCTTGTTGTTGAAAGTCGTTTATATACGATAGATTTACTTTGAGGTCAACATCTTTTTTTAAGCGTATCAAATAATTTGTTGTAAATAAATGCGCATTATTGTCCAACCAACGTTTTTTAGAAAATGGTGGTGGTGATAATTGTGTAATGCTTACCCAATCTTGTTTCTCGTTTTTACTTTCAAACCTGTCTAATAAATCTTCAATAGTTAGTGTTTTTATTTCTTTGGAGATGTCTAAACCTATATTGTTGCTTTGATAAGAAGTTATCATTTGTTGCTTTTTGGTAAACAGCATTGGTGTTATATTAGCATCCCATAATAAAGGGAGAAAACCAGTGCCTAATTTTGCTGTACCAGTTACGGTAATATTTTTTTTAAGTTTAATATTTAAGGCTGCTTTGTCTGAATAAACCAAGCTATCCAGCAATTTTATGGGTTGGTGGTTTTCTAATACCTGTACTCTTGAAACCGAATTTGCAGGTAAATTATTATTGGCAAGGTTGTATTTGCCCTCCAACAAATCTAACCCTTCAATATAATATTTGTTTATTGGTTTACCTTGATAGAGTATTCTGCCATCAGCTAAAACCTCAATACCTGGCATTTTTGCTAAAACATCTGCTAATACTCTATCTTTTTGGTCTTTAAATGCACTTACAGAGTAATTAATGGTGTCACCTTTTTTTGTAATGGGGAAAGTTTTTATAAAAACTTCTTTTAGCTGTTCTTGAGACTCTAAAAGAATGAAATTTAGTTCTTGATTTTTATTTAAAACAATTTTCGCTTGCTTAGCATAACCAATATACGAAACGCTAACTTGTAAAGAATCTAACTTGGAGTTGATATTTAAAGAAAATGCACCATCTGCATCAGCTATTGCATAGCTCACTATAATGTCTTTTTGTGGTTTGCTTACTATAACATTTGCGCCTTGAAGTGGTGAGTTTTCGGCATTAGTTATTTTTCCATGTATTTTTGTTTGCGAAAAACCAATGAAAGAGATTAGTGAAAAAATTACAAAAAAACCATAACGCATAAGTTATTCGTTATCTTTTTCTATAGGGTTATTTTTTTTATTAAACCTTTTTTGAAAATTCTTTTTTTCAGAAGCGTTCATAGAGGTAATAGTAAAACCATTTTGCTGCAATTTTTCAATTACGTTATTAGAAAATTCTTTTTTAACTTTTTTAAATTCTTTTTTTGTGGTTTTAATATAATTTCTCTCTATAAATCCAATATTACCAGTAATTTTTTTAAATCTAGTTAGTTTGTACTCATAATGGTTTTTAGTATCATTAATTTTAACTATTAACCCAGGAAGCCCATTAAACTTATAAGGCCCATCAGGCATTGGTATTTCGTTAGTAAACCATGCCACATAGTCTCTGCCAGCAAAAGTGGTTGTAGCCTTTTGGCAATTGTAGCCAGATATTGTTTTAGTATCGTTGGTAATTTTCCAATTAAAAAGGTTTATAGGTTCTTCGTATTTGTAATGGTCCCTAATAATATACTCAGTACTTGTTATTTGTCCCTGTGGGTAGTTTTTAAAAATGGTATGATTAAATGCAGTTTTAGGCACAGCCATTAGTTGTGTTAAATTTGATGACGATTTACTATGTTCTTTAATGGAATCTTTTAAAAAAGTCGTTAAACTTAAAAATTTCGAAGTTTTGCTTCCAATTAACAAAAGCATTGTTTCTGAAAGCTTGTTGCTTACATTCGTTGAATCCAATTGGTATGTTATAAGGTATTCACATCTATATGTAGCATTGTCAATTTTAGTGACATTTTGAGAGTACGATTGTATTGATGCAAATACTATAATTAAGAAATAGATATTTTTTTTCATTTTTTAGGAATTGATAATAAAATGATAGCCCTTACAAATTAATCAAATTTCAATTCAATTTCATTATTCATTGTTTTTTTAACCCTCTGTTTAACTTTTGTTGCTTCATCATCATCAAGATAAATTCCTCGTTGTTCTAATTGAGCTACAATATTGGTTTTAAAATTTTTATAAGCTCTAAAATAGTCTTGTTTGCTAGTTTTTTGAGCTTTCTTAAAATTTACTTCTAAAAAGGACACATATTTTTTAAAACTAAAAAGCTCAAAATCATAATGCTTTTCTTGGTCATAAATTTTAATAATCAAACCAGGAAGTCCTTTAAACTTATAAGGCCCATCACTAATTGGTATTTCGTTTGTAAACCAAGCTATATAATTTCTACCACCAAAAGTTGTTGTTGCTTTTTGACACAAATAATTATTAATTAGTTTAGCGTCATTAGTGATTTGCCATTTTAATTTATTTTTTTCTTCGTAGATAAATTTATCTGTAGTTATTTTATCAAAAACAATTAGGCGGTTTAAGGTTTTTACTATTTTAAACTTAAATCTAGTATTTTTCTTTAAAGATAAAGCAATGTCAACTGCTTGTTGAGCATTTTCAATGTCAATTTTTGATAGAGAATACAACAAAGAATCATTAAATCTATTATTTTCACTTTGAAAAAGAGAATATGATTTTCCAATTAGGAGCGTCATTCTTTCTTCTCCCATACTATCAACATTAGTTGAATCTTGTTGATAAATCAACTTATAGTAAGCCCTATATATTGTAGTATCAACTATTCTTTCTTGACTATATAAACAACTAACAATAAATGAAAGAAGTATAAATAATAATTTTTTCCTCATAGTTTTAATCTAAAAGCAGACAGTGCATATATTAGAAACCGTCTGCTTATTAAGCAATCTTACTGTTTAGCACAAACCCATCTATCTAGTTCTAATGCTCCCTCCAGAAGTCCTTCAGTAGTGTAATCACATACCGTTCCTACAATGCCACAAGATGTTGTAACAGTAATACAGGTAAGATCACTAATAATTAAATTACTTCCCGCAAAACTTGTTGCAGTTCCTAAAACAAATACTAATGTTAAAAATACATTTTTCATAATTTTTAAAATTTAAACCTATGTCATTACCTATCATAGGTTGGTTAATAAAATGTTTTTAACAAGGCTTAAAAATTACAAGGCTGTTTAACAAGGCTACAAGTTACAAGGCTACAGGTTACAAGGCTTTAAAAATAAGTCAGCTGACTATTTTTTGGGTCAATCCATTGTTGCCGTAAACTTACCATAAACCGCCTTGTGAGGAGTCTATAATAAAATTTACAACAAGACAAACCTAAAAAAAAATACGCTAAACCACAAAATATTTTAACAATTTTCCCGGCACAACTCATTGTTAATAAGTTTTTTAGCTATTTTTAGGCTTTGTACTTATAGCTATTATTGAAAACTACGGTAAAACCGTAATTGAAAATATTTTTTAGCTCTTTTTAATATTGGATTTTGGTTTTAAAAGACTCAAGATGATCCTTCAAGAATCAATAAAATTTGTTTTAATTAAAAGCACGATTATATAAACATAACTGAAAAGACGCAAACTTTTTTACTTGGATACATACTAGCTGTGTTTTTACTTGAAACCCTTAATAACTCATTATTCTGAACTTGATTCTTCTTTAAGTCTCTTAACATAGGGGAACAAGAAATACAAGCCTAATAATATAAATAAAACAGGCTGCATGAGTTCTTTTAAAACACCTTTTCCAGACTCAAACACATCCCAATTAATAAATATTATTGAGATACCCGCAGATACTGACATTGTACAAATTATTATGAATAAAGTCAATTTTGATAGTTTCCACATAACAATAGATTTTTAGTTATAATACTATTTTTATTATTCTTCATTTTTTAGGAATGCATTTATCTGCGAAATTAGTCATTGCAACAACATGTAAAAGGAAAGCTCCTGCACAAGCAACTACTGTTAAACATGATGATAAACCAGCTGTGGCTGCTGCTAAAGCAAGAGTTGCTCCAGCACAAGCCCAAAAACCTCTAGCTTGTTGCGAGTTTTGTAAATCAAACAAGTCAGGGTATTGATAATTAATGCTTTTTACTAAATTAGCAAAAAAATTTAATTTTTCAAACTCATCTTTTGTTAGCTCAAGGTTAAGAACAGCATTTTCAAAGTTATCCAATGCATAATCAAAATTATGAGTTTGTAAATCATTTAAAAAGATATTATTCAAATCAATATCTCTTTGATTTACCCACCCTAGTTCTAAGCTTATGCTTAGTATTTCATCTCTCTTAAAATCTGCTAAATCTAAAGCTAAATCCGAATAAGCAATATTGGTTCCTAATTCAATATTAACTTTGTTTAGGATATCTTGACTAATCTCTTTTGTGGAGATTGATTTAGAATATTTTGTAGAAATCAATGAATTAATTATACTTTTATTAGATATAAAAGAAATGTGTGAACTATAATCAAAACTCTGATTTGATGAATTTAAATCATATTGAGTACAAGACACAATGAAAATTAGCATTGATGAAAAAATAATGAAAGAGGATTTTCTAAAAAATTTAAAGATATTCATAATTTCTAAATTTTGGTCAGCTGTATTATAGTTAGTACAACAAACTGGTTAAACAAAACGTTAGAAGTTTTTGTGTTAGAAGTTTTATGCTATTAAGTCAGTTTAGGGACATTTAAAAAACCGACGCCAGTTTTAGACTAGTCACTTGTCCATTACATATTGATGAGACTTCTAACAGAACTCAATAATAAGTTCTAGACATTTAAAATGTAAAAAAAAAACGCTTACAAAAACAAATTTTTCCTACACAAAATTGCATAACTTATTAATTGTAAAATAATTACACCTTGCAGCTATAATAAACACAAAGGAATTACGGTAAAACCGTAAGTAAAATTTAACATTTCATTAACAATTACATATTGTTATTTATAGGCTTTAAATTATCCATAAATTTTCACGATATTTGTGATACTATGACACCATTCTGGACAGAATATCTCGTATTACTACATTACCTTATCAAGAGAAATCCTGAGTAAGTTGGCATATTTCTTATTCCTGCGTAGGCAGGAATCTTTTAATTAATTATCTTAGTATAAATTTTATTGTATTAGTTGCTGTACCTAGTTCTAAGAGAGCAACTAACAAATAAACGATTAAACAAACAAACATTTTAAAAAATGCCATTTTACCATAAATTAGGAAACATTCCGCATAAGCGTCATATTCAATTTAGAAAACCAGATGGCAGCTTGTATTACGAGCAGTTATTTGGTACCGTTGGCTTTGATGGGATGTCAACCAATTCATATCACGAACATAGGCCAACTCGGGTTAAAGAAATTCGTTCACAATATAGTGTTGCACCAAAAATCGCAAAAGCTAATAACATACAGTCGTATAGATTGCGTGGATTTGAGGTGGCACCCGAAGACGATTTTTTGGAAAGCAGAAAAATAGTTTTAACAAACCCAGATTGCCATATTGTATTGGCGGCACCTAGAAAATCTACCACCGAGTATTTTTATAAAAACACAGATTCCGATGAAATGATTTTTATTCATAAAGGCTCTGGAAAGCTTAGAACCATCTACGGAAATTTAGATTTTAAATATGGGGATTACTTAATTATTCCAAGAGGAATCATTTATAAAATTGATTTTAATACAGAAAATAATCGCTTGTTCATAGTAGAATCTCATACACCAATTTACACACCAAAACAATACCGTAACTGGTTTGGTCAACTATTAGAACATTCGCCATTTTGTGAGCGCGATATTCGCCAACCCTATGAGTTAGAAACAAATAACGAAAAAGGCGAATTCGTTATTAAGGTAAAAAAGAAAGATGAAATATTCGACATGGTTTATGACACGCATCCTTTTGATGTAGTTGGTTACG
>CALZKX010000250.1 GCA_945788155.1 uncultured Flavobacteriaceae bacterium | reverse complement strand
ATGAGAAAGCAAATTGTAGCAGGTAACTGGAAAATGAATAGTAACATTTCAGAAACAGAAGTGCTTATTTCAAACTTGAAAAAACAAGTAAAAACTTCACAAGCTGAGGTTATGATAGCACCTTCTTTTGTGAATTTACATCATGCTTTTCAAGCTTTAAAAAACCATGATATAGAAGTTGTAGCACAAAATATGCATTTTGCCGAAAGTGGTGCTTTTACAGGAGAAGTGAGTGCCAATATGCTTACTAGTATAGGCATTCAAACCGTCATTTTAGGTCATAGCGAACGTCGTGCGTATTTTATTGAAACAGATGAAGATTTAGCCAAAAAAGTGGATAGTGCTTTAAGCAACAATATGCGAGTTATTTTTTGTTTTGGAGAAGAATTGACCGATAGAAAGTCTAATAATCATGAAGATGTAGTCGAAAGCCAAATTAAAAAAGCATTGTTTCATTTGCCTGATGATGCTTGGAAAAACATAGTTTTGGCCTACGAACCAGTTTGGGCAATTGGTACAGGAGAAACCGCAAGTCCAGAGCAAGCACAAGATATGCATAGATTTATAAGAGAAACATTGATGAGTAGATATGGCAATTCAATCGCAAATGAGGTTGCTATCCTTTATGGAGGCAGTGTAAAACCTAATAATGCCAAGGAAATATTCTCAAAACCAGATGTAGATGGTGGTTTAATTGGAGGCGCATCACTTAATGCCGAAGATTTTTATGCCATTGTAAATGCTTTTTAATAATGTCAAACTCAATATATATTGGTTATTATTTTACTGTTCAACCTTTGGTTCCAGCTGTTGAGATACTTATTGCAGAATTGGGATATGCTGGCTTTGAAAGTTTTGTTGAGACCGAAAATGGTGTGACAGCGTATATTAAAAAAGAAGAATGGAACAATGAAATTTTAACCGACAGTCAAATTTTAAAATCAAACGAGTTTAATATAAATTACACTTTTAACGAGATAGAACAAACCAACTGGAATGAAGAATGGGAAAAGAACTTTAAACCTATAGTTGTTGATGATGTTTGTACAGTAAGAGCCCCTTTTCATGAAATACCAAATACCAAATATAATATAGTTATTGAGCCTAAAATGAGTTTTGGTACAGGACACCATGAAACAACACACATGATGATTCAGCATATTTTAAACAATGACTTTACAAACAAATCGGTTTTAGATATGGGTTGTGGTACTGGTGTTTTAGCTATTTTAGCCGAAATGAGAGGTGCAACAAAAATTGATGCAATAGATATAGATAATTGGTGTTATATAAACAGTTTGGAAAATGTTGAACGCAACAATTGCAAGCATATTTCGGTGTACGAAGGTGATGCAAGCTTATTAGAAAGTAAAAGCTATGATATTGTTATTGCCAATATCAACAGAAATATTTTATTGGCAGATATCTCAAAATATGCAGCATGTTTAAATAAAGAAGGACAATTATTTTTAAGCGGATTTTACAATCATGATATTCCTATAATAGAAAAAGAATGCTCTAAATATGGTTTAAAACTCCAAGAAAGCTTAGAGAGAAATAATTGGGTTTCGTTAAAATTTATAAATTAGCCAAAAATTACTCGATGAGTATAAAGGAAAAAATATTAGAAAAAGTTTCTGTAAAAGAAGAAGTTGTTAAGCAAAACGAGATTGTTTTATTTAACGATGATGTTAATACTTTTGATCATGTAATAGATACCCTTGTTGATGTTTGCGAACACACACCCGAACAAGCCGAACAATGCGCTATATTAGTTCATTATAAAGGAAAATGTACTGTAAAAACTGGTGAGTATGCTGATTTAAAACCTAGATGCTCTAGGTTGCTTAATGCTGGGTTGAGTGCAGAAATTGTTTAAGTACTCATTATGCATTAAGCATATAAACCTTGTTACTTTTTTGATTAGCTCAAGTATTTCTAAAGTTGTTAGCCTACTTCTTTTTAGAGGTGCTAAACCCAAATATTTTGTACAAAGGACAAAAGCTAATAAGGCTTGTGAGTAAAAATATAAATGCTATTGCCATTAATATATAAGCAAGTGTACCTTCAATCACATTAAAATAATACAACAAAGCAATAGTGATTGCTATAACTATTCTTATGCCTTTGTCGGTATTTCCCATGTTTGTTTTCATAATAATAAATTTTTATATGGTTAAACTAAAATACAATTTTAGCAACCATTTTCCCAATAATTTTTCCATGTTGACTTACTCTAGAGATTTAACTTCAGAACTTTCGTCTAAGCAAAGTTAACCTGTTAATTGACATGTCAAAGAGTAAGCGCTTCATTGTTCCTTCAAACATTGAAGCTAATATTGGTGTTTTTTACCAACAAAGACGAAATAAAGTATATGGTATTACCAAATTTTTATTTATTCTTATAAGATAAATACAACTGTGTTTCCATACATTAGCCATACGTATTTTTTTAAAACTCTTATTGTTTCTAATAAAAATAAATTATGTACCTTAACAATTGGTAATTATTACATTGTATCATGAAAAATATTGTTCAATATATTCTTTGTATTTGTATAGGTATTCCTATGCTTTCTTTTTCACAAGAATTACCTCCAATTACTGCGTACAATCCAAATTTATATAATGCAGGAAGACAAAATTGGTCTATTACACAAGCTGATGATAGAAATATCTATTTTGCCAACAACAAAGGTCTTTTAGAGTTTAATGGCGCAAGATGGAAATTATACAAAACCCCAAATGAATCTATAGTCAGGTCAGTTAAAGCCACTGGAGATAGAATTTATTCTGGCTGCTATATGGAATTTGGCTTTTGGACAAAAGATTCTTATGGAGAATTAAATTATACATCACTGTCAAAAGAACTTAAAGTTCAACTTAAAGAAGACGAAGAATTTTGGAATATTATAGAGTTTGAAGAAAAGATTTTGTTTCAGTCTTTAGATAGAATATATATTTATGATAGATCCAATAATACGTTTAATATTATAAGCTCAGATTCAAGAATCACTAAAATATTCCAAGCAGATGATGCTATTTATTTTCAGCGAATTAATGATGGAATCTATAAAATTGAAAACGGAAAAGATATTTTGTTAACAAGTGATTCGAGAATTATTGATAAAATAATAATAAATATATTTCCTCAAAAAGATCAACTTTTGATTCAGACTCAAAACGACGGAATCTTTATTTTTGGTAATAATAAAATTAACGAATGGGATATTTCAAAAATGAATGCCCTTTCAGATTTAAGTGTTTATAGTAGTATTCGTCTTAAAAATATGGGCTTTGTATTTGGAACCATTTCAAGAGGTCTTGTTTACTTAAATAATGGGAATATAATTTTTAATATAAAACAAGAAGATGGCTTATTAAACAATACTGTTTTATCTGTTTTTGAAGATGTCGATGACAATATATGGTTGGGTTTAGATAACGGAATTAATAGTTTAAACATCAATTCTCCTTTTAAAGTATATCACGATGATGAAGGCTCTTTAGGTTCGGTTTATGCTTCAGCTTTGTATAATGGATTTTTGTATTTGGGGACCAACCAAGGTCTATTTTATAAAAGAGCCTTTAGTAATGAGTCATTCCAATTTATCAGTGATACCGAAGGGCAAGTCTGGGATTTAAGCGTAATAGATAATAAATTGTTTTGTGGACATAATTCTGGTACTTTTATTATAAGTGATGGTACAGCTGTTAAAATTTCTGATGTTCAAGGAATTTGGAGCCTTAAGCATCTCCCTCATTTACCAAATCTAATTTTACAAGGAGGATATAATGGGCTTTCTATTATTGAAAAAAGAAACGGAAGCTGGTCTTTTCGAAATATAATTGATGGTTTTGAGATATCATCACGCTTTTTTGAAGTATTTAATGAAAATAGTGTATTGGTAAGTCATGAATACAAAGGCGTATTTAACCTTAAAATCTCTAACGACTTTATGAGACTCATTGATGTAAAGAAGCTGAACATTAGTAAAGGATTAGGCTCTAGCCTAAAAAAATTTAACGATCATATTTATTACGCTTATAAAGATGGCGTTTTTAAGTATAATTTTTCTAAAGGGAAATTCGTAAAAGAAATAGAGTTTAGCAAGATATATGATAGTATAAGTTATCTATCAGGTAAATTAATTTTAGATAAAAACTCTAATTATTTATGGGGAGTATCAAAAACAGATATTAGCTATATATCTCCTGGCAAATTGAGTAATAGACCTAATATTAACAAAATATATTTACCTGCAAATATAAGAGATAATGTTACCAGTTATGAAAGCATCTTAAATCTAGGAAATGAACAGTATTTACTTGGAACCTCAAGAGGATATATAATAATGGACTTAAATAAAATTATAACCAATAAAAAATATCAGATTAAAATAGATGTAATTGAAAACAGTAAAAGTAAAGAAGCAGCTAGCTTGAAGCTTATTGATAAAACTACTGATGGAGAATTTGATAATCAACAACACAACTTTAAATTTTCATACAGCATACCAGAATTCTCAAAATATAGTATAAAAGAATATCAATATAAATTAGATGGTATATACAATTCTTGGAGCACTTGGTCAACTAACTCAACTGAATTGTTCGAGAATCTACCTTATGGAAATTATACTTTTAAAGTTAGGGGTAAAATTGGAGGTGATGTCTCGACCAATGTAGCATCTTACGCTTTTCGAATTAAGCGTCCTTTACTACTTTCTAACATGGCCATTGTATTTTATTCAATGTTGTTTTTGTTATTAATACTATTTACTCACAATTTTTACAAATCGTATTATAAAAAGCAACGAGAAAAATTATTGATTAAAACTCAGAAGGAATTAGAGCTTAAAGAATTAGAAAACAAGCAGCAACTAATCAATCATAAAAATGAGCGACTCGAACAAGATATCAACAATAAAAACAGAGAATTGGCAATCTCAACAATGAGCCTTATAAAAAAGAATGAGTTTTTGAATAGTATAAAAAACGAGTTAAACAACTCAAAAGACGGCAACTTTTCACACATTGTTAAATTAGTTGATAAAAACCTTAATAATACAGATGATTGGAAGTTATTTGAAGAGGCATTTAATAATGCTGATAAAGATTTTCTTAAGAAAATTAAAGAAGTTCATCCAAAGCTTACTCCCAACGATTTACGCTTATGCGCATACTTGAGGCTAAATTTGTCTTCAAAAGAAATTGCTCCACTACTAAATATATCATCAAAAAGTGTTGAAGTTAAACGCTATAGATTAAGAAAAAAAATGGGTTTAGCTCACGAATCTAGCTTAACAAATTATATTTTAGAAATATGATAGCTTAACATATTCCAAAAAAACACAACATTACCACTACAAACCTTCTTATTACCTCATTTTTAGTATTTGTTTAAAATTTTTTAAATACCCATAGTTATTATGTATTTATTGCTAAATTAATAATTTACACACATTTATTTTGCGATGTATGTTTTTTGTTTAGGTGTTTTTTGCAGATTTCTCAAATCGTATTTTTAGCTTTATCAAGTTGTAAAAACTATATAAATCTGTTTTGTTCATATCAGTTATATCGATTTTAGCTTAACACGTTTATTTGTATTATTAAACTTATATATATGAAAGGAATTTTAGGAATACTAATTACATTGTTTGGAGTAATTACTATAAGTGCTCAAACTTTAGATGTAAAGGGAACTGTTCTTGACGAAGCAGGCATACCAATACCAGGAGTAAATGTTATTGTTAAAGGAACGTCCAAAGGAGCTTCAACAGATTTTGATGGAAATTTTATTTTAAAAGATGTATCAGTAGGATCTGTTTTGTCCTTTAGTTATGTTGGATATGTAACTTATGAAGTTACTATTAACGACAACACAGATTTAAATGTACAGCTGCAACCAGATGTGGCTCAATTGGACGAAGTAGTTGTAATTGGTTACGGTACACAAACCAAAAAGGAAATAACTGGAGCTGTTTCTGTTGTTTCAAACGAAACCATCGAAAAATTAAAGCCAACTCGTATTGAGCAAGCATTACAAGGTCAAGTGGCAGGTGTAAATATTACAACCAATTCAGGATCTCCAGGTGGTGGCTCAACTATTAGCATTAGAGGTGTATCTACTAATGGCAATAGTAGCCCATTAATTTTGGTAGATGGTAATGTTGTAGAAGATCTTAGCGTTGTAAACCCTTATGACATTGAAAGCATAAACATACTTAAGGATGCTACAGCAGGGATTTATGGAGTAAGAGCTGCGAATGGCGTTATTCTTATAACTACAAAAACAGGACGTAAAGAAATGCCATTAACAATTGAGTACAATGCCTATGGAGGGTTTCAGCAAACAACACGTAAAATACCTGTATTAAATGCAACACAATATGGTGTAATAGTCAATGAGGCTTACGCAGCTGGTGGAAGCACACCACCTTTTTCTGATTTATCTACTTTAGGTATTGGAACCGATTGGCAAGACGAAGTGTTCGAGTCGGCTCCAATAATGAATCATCACATCACACTTAAAGGAGGTAAAGAAAAGTCATCATATTCATTCAGTTCCTCATATTTAACTCAAGATGGTATTGTTGGTGGTAAAAAATCTAATTTTACTCGTGTTACTAATACGGCAACTTATAATTTAGACTTTTTAGAAAACTTTAAATTTAAGTCGGGAGTTACTTTAACAGGAGTCAATAGCCAAGGATTACCAGAAAACGCATTAGGGTCTGTACTTTTTAATGCTTTAAATATGGCACCTACTATTCCAGTAAGGGATGAAAATGGTGAATTTTCATTAGCCGATGGTTTAGGAGCAGAAGTTATAAACCCAATAGCGCAAATGGCTAATACCTATAATAGAAATAAAGTAATGAAGATTAATGGTTTTGCTGGATTGGCTTATAATTTCTTGGAGCATTTCACAGCTGAAGCTAATATTCAATTTAATTATGCCGAAGTATCAAGCTTTTCATTCGATCCAATTGATTATTATGGAGGAGGAAAGGTGTTTAATACTTTAACAAATGGTGTTTTTGAAGGCTTTAATATTTTTAGGGATTATACGTTCGATGGGTTTTTAAAATACCAAAACAAATTTAACGATGTACATAACCTTAATGTCCTTTTAGGAATTTCTGTTTTTAAAACAACAGGAATGTTTTCTGGCGCAACAGCTACCGATATTAAGAACAATGATATACGTTATGCTACTGTAGAACAAGGTTTAGACCAACAAGATATATATGCAGAAAGAGGAAGTAATCCAAGATTTGATGGTAGATTATTATCCTATTTTGCAAGAGTACAGTATGATTATAAAGGTAAATATTTATTTTCTGCAGTAGTACGTAGAGATGGTTCAACAAGATTTGGTCCAAATAACAAATTTGGAATATTCCCTTCTGGATCTATTGGCTGGGTTGCTTCAGACGAAGAATTTATGAGTGACATTAACACTTTTGATTTTTTGAAATTTCGAGCCTCTTATGGGGTTTTAGGTAATGACAGGATTGGTGACTATAGATTTGTATCATTATTAACTGGAGAAGGAACCTATTTTTTTGGAGGGAATGATCGTGAAAATGAAGTCTTTGGAATTGCAAGCGGACCAATTTCAAACCCACAAATTAAATGGGAAAAACAAAAAACATTGGATATAGGAGTCGATATGCGTATTTTAAATAATAAAGTGGATATAACAGCCGATTATTTTAAAAAGAGAACAGAAGACTTATTAGTCTCACCTCAAATTTCCGGACTCCTAGGTACAGGCGCACCACCATATGTTAATGCAGGAATAGTTGAAAATAAAGGTCTTGAATTTGCCATTGGTTATTCAGATAATCTAAACGAAAATTTTAAGTTTAACATCAAGTACAACGTTACCACTTTAAAAAACGAAGTCCTGGAAGTTAGCGGAGAAGACGAATATCTTGAAGGTGGTCGTTTTGGTATTTCACAACCTGCTATATCTAGAATGGAAGCAGGATTTCCAATGGGGTATTTTGTTGGTTATCAAACAAATGGAATTTTTCAAAACCAAACAGAAGTTGATAACTCAGCAGTTACTAATCTAGGAGCCCGACCAGGAGACTTAAAATTTGTTGATCAAAATGGCGATGGCGTTATAGATTTGAACGATAGGGTAAATCTTGGAAACCCAATACCAGATGCAACAATGGGTCTTAACATATCCTTTGATTATAAAAACATTGATTTCTCAGCTTACACCTTTGCATCTATTGGCAATGAAATTGTACGAAATTACGAACGTAACCAACAATTAGTAAATAAGCCTATTTGGTATTTAGACCGTTGGACTGGAGAAGGTACAAGCAATACATCACCACTGCAAACAATTGGAGCTACTTCTAATACAGATTTTTCTGATTTTTATGTAGAGGACGGTTCTTTTGTACGATTACAAAATGTACAATTAGGATATACATTTTCAGACAATGTGTTAAATAATGAAAAAATAAGCAAGCTAAGAATTTATGTTTCAGCAAATAATTTATTTACGCTAACTAAATATAGAGGATATGATCCTACTATTGGTAATGGCGCTCCAATTGGTGGTGGAATCGATAATGGTTTTTATCCAAGTGCAAGTACATTCTTATTGGGTCTTAACGTAAAATTTTAATTAAGTATTATGAAAAATTTAAAAATTATATGTAATCTCTTAGCATTTTTAATGGTGCTATCTTGTAGTGATACTTTTGTGGATGTTGATTCAGACGATCAAAATTCCGAAACCTTTTTTAATACAGAAGAAGATTATCAACTTGCACTTGTTGCAGCTTACGATTATTTACAAACAACAGCCAAATTTTATCAATTTGCAGAAATAGCATCAGACAATACACTATGTGGTGGCGAAAGCGCAACAGATTCACCATATATTCAAGAAATAGACGATATGATACACTCGCCATCAGGACAGAGTGACGGTGGTTTAAGAACCATGTGGCAATGGATGTATGAAGCTGTAAATCGTTGTAATTACATTATGGAATTTCAAGACAAAACAGATTTTTCTAATAAAACCAGTGTATTAGCTCAAACAAGATTCTTACGAGCTTATTATAACTTTATTTTAGTAAAATGGTGGGGCGATGTCCCAATGCTCGTTGATAAACGCATACAATTTGGAGATCAGTTTAATATTGATAGAACACCCAAAGAAGAAGTTTACGCGTTAATTGAAGATGATTTAATCTTTGCTGCAGCCAACTTACCTTATGTACAAAGTGAAACTGGTAGAATTACTAAAGGTGCTGCTCAGGGAATGCTGGGTAAAGTATATTTATATCAAGATAAATTTGCTGAATCTGCCGAAGTCCTGGAAGATTTAATAAATAATGGACCACACCGTTTGTTAACACCTACTGAGTACCCTAATATGTTTGAACGTGATTGGGAAAATAATATTGAATCCGTTTTTGAAGTTCAGTATTCTGATGTCGATGGAGGGAGTTACGAATGTTTCCAATGTCTTGAAGGTAACTACTCAGTATATTTTAATGGGCCAAGAGGCTTTGTAGATGCTGCTGAAAAATTTGATTCAGGTTATAGTTTCAATGTGCCTGTTCAAGACGTAGTTGATGCTTTTGAACCAGGAGATTTACGCTATGAAACATCTATATTAGATATGGAACAGTATATAATCGATAACCCAGGATCTAGTTGGAGTGGAGATGGCTACGAGCAAACAGGTTATTTTAATAGAAAATATATTGCACGTTTAGGCGATTTAAATATTGGGGATCCTGCACTTACAAACCCTGATAATTATCGCGCATTAAGATTTGCCGATGTCCTGTTAATGGCTGCTGAAGCTTTAAATAGAGGAGGTATAAGTGATACAAGAGCTCAAGATTATTTAAACCAAGTACGCAACAGAGCCTTGCTTCCTTCAGTAAATACTACAGGTACTAATTTAACTAACGATATATATAAAGAGCGTCGTGTTGAATTGGTAGGTGAAGGTCATCGTTTCTTCGATTTAGTTCGAACTGGAAGAGCTGCACAAGCTATTGACGGATTTGTTGCTGGAAAACACGAACTCTTTCCAATACCAATCGAGGAAATTCAATTAACAGGAAATAGATGGAATCAAAATCCAGGATATTAAAAAATATTATTATGAAAAAAATTAAATTTATAATTAGCACGTTTTTCGTATTACTTTTAATATGGAACTGTACCGACGATGAAAATCTAGATTT
>CALZKX010000249.1 GCA_945788155.1 uncultured Flavobacteriaceae bacterium | reverse complement strand
ATTCTTGTATTAAAAATGTGGCATCGCTTTTAAAGAAGTTATACATTTCAATAAATGAAGCTTCTTTTTTAAATACTAAATTAAAAGGTTTTTGTATTTCACCTTCACTGCTCATCCAAGATTGGCTGGTGGTTTTGTCCTTGGACAAAATGTTAAAACCGCAACTCCAGGAAGGTATGCCTAAGCCTTGTATTTCAAGAAATAAAGTATTGGCTGCTTGTGGTAATTCATCACTATGTTGCATAGCCATGGTACGTGAACGCACTTTTTCCAAAGCCATTTCTATTTGCACTTCCCTTGCTTGAGCTTCTGCTTTTTGAAGATCATTGAAACGTGTATAAGTCATATCAAACACTTTTCCGAATCGTTCCAAAATTTCAAGATTTTCATCTGAAAGTGGTTCGTTGGAGATTGTCTGTAAACCTCCAAAACTGTTAAACGTAAAGGAGGCAACATATCTATCTAGGGCTCGATTTGCTTTTTTTGCTTTATTGGAAAACCTTTTAAACTCTGTTTCATTATATAAATAATCGTCATATATTTTCTTTTCCTTTCCCTCTAAAATATAGACAAATTTTGTTTTTTTTGCTTTCCATGCCTTTATAGTAGCATGATGATAAGGGTAGTCCTCAAACTTCATATAATAAGATTCGGGATCTGTTCCACCTTCTGGATTTATAGCCCAGATCATATTAGAATGGTCAGCTTCGTTTATTATATTAATAATGCACCATGTTAATGAGAAATCGAGTTTTGTTAATTCATTGAGAACCGTAGCTACAAGATCTGATAATTCATTGGAATGTTGCATTGCCATTGCTCTTGCTCTAACTCTTTCTAGTCCCAACTCTATTTGCGACTCTCTTGCTTGTGCTTCGGCTTTTTGTAGGTCGAGGAAACGTGTGTATGCTTGCTCGAACACCTTGGCAAAGCGTACAAAAACGTTTTCATTTTCGTAGTTCTCTGTAGTTATTACAAGTAAGTATCCATATTTAAAATAAGCTGCGTGCCACTTTTGCCATTTTGGAAATGTAATACCATCATCTAATATGCCTTGAAAAATGGGTTTAACATCAGGTACTGTGAGCATATACTTATAATGATCTTTTAACTCCTTACCACCTTTTGCTATGGAAAAGGATTCTAAATTTTTCTTCCAGCCTTGGTACATTTTTTTATGAGCTTCATCCACATTGTTTGGAATTTTTAAATGTGGCATGATGCCATTTTCGTTAGCAAACCAAAATTCATCAACAGTGGAGTTTTTTTTACAGAAGCCAAAACCTGTTCCCCAAAGTTCGCCTCCTAAGCCCTTTAGCTGCTCAAAAAGCACAAATGCAACATCTCCAATTTCCTCACTGTTATGCATAGCCATTGAGCGACTTCTCACTCTTTCTAAAGCTGCTTCTATCTGTGCTTCCCTTACTTGTGCTTCGGCTTTTTGCAGGTCGAGGAAACGTGTGTAGGTTTGCTCGAATTCCTTGGTAAATCGCTTGAATATGTCATGTGCTTCAGGATAGTGCTTATGTGTGATGAACATTAAA
The DNA here is from genome assembly GCA_945788155.1 of uncultured Flavobacteriaceae bacterium. Lineage (GTDB taxonomy): Bacteria > Bacteroidota > Bacteroidia > Flavobacteriales > Flavobacteriaceae > Pontimicrobium. Next base: position 5,085 of record CALZKX010000249.1, on the reverse strand, counting down.
TGTCCATGTGTGAAAAATCCGCAGTGAGTCACTTGGAATTTGGGTAACTCAAATCCAGATTCAACAATTCCCCTCATAGCTTCCCCAACCACTGGAAGTGTATCCATATATTGATAAGTCTTTTCCAACGATTTTCCTTTTGATTCAAATATCAAAAATTCCTGACCCTCTCTTTTTGCTTTTCTTATGGTTTTAAAAAAGATATCTTCAGTTAGTGGAATCTTAAAGGTTGGACCCATTTTACCATTTGGCATAGGGTTATAGCCTATAAAATAAGAATCGTCATCATACCATAAACTATAGCCACAAGACCATACTTCAATGCCTAAATCTTTAATTTGCTCAAACAATAACTCTGAGGTTTCAACGAGTTCGTTACTATTTTGCATTGCCATGGTTCTGGCACGAACACGTTCTAAAGCTAATTGAATTTGAGATTCCCTTGCTTGGGCTTCGGCTTTTTGTAAGTCGAGGAAACGTGCATAGGTTTGTTCGAACACTCTTGTAAATCTTGCTAATAAAGACTTTTCTTCTTCATTTAAGTAGGAACCTGATACGAGGTGTAAGTACCCATGTGAAAAATTAAAGCAATAAAATACGGTTGGGTCTGGGAACTGATTTAAAACCATTTCTTCTGCCTCTTTTGAATTAAATGTGGTAATGGCATATTCAAGATGTTTTTTCCGCTCTTTACCAGCAACTGTTTGGTGGAATACAGTTTGTTGCTTTTTCCATGCCTCGTAGCGTTCGTCAAAATGAATATCTCCAGTTAATGGAAGATAAAATAATCCTAATGAATTTCCTCCAGGACTGGTGACCCAAGTTTCTTGCCTGCTCGTATTCTCATTTATTTCCACATAGCCACATGTAGCAAAGTTGGTAACACCAAGTGCTATGAGCTCTTTATATAAGAGTACAACAACATCCTTGATTTCTTCTCCTTTTTGCATGGCCATGGTTCGGCTTCTTACTTTTTCTAAAGCTGTTTCAATTTGTGCTTCTCTAGCTTGAGCTTCGGCTTTTTGTAGGTCGAGGAAACGTGTATAGGTTTGCTCGAATACTTTGGCAAAACGTTTAAAAACGCCATGCATTTCTGGAACAGGTTGATAGGTAATAAATATCATGTTGCCATAAGCAAAGTTGGCCACATGATCAATTTGATATTCAGGAAATTCCAAACCACTGTCCAGCATGCCTTGAAGCATATCTCCAATACCTGGAAGTGAGTGCATGTATTTGTAATGGTCCTTTTGGACTTCTCCTTGTTTTTCATAGACAAAAAGCTCATCACCTCTTCTTTTTGATTCATCGAACTGCCTAAAAATAGGATGCTCCATAAGAGGCACTTTGCAAGATGGGAGGATTTCGCCATCAGGTCCGCCAGGATAAAATGTAAATTCGGTATCTCCAGATTCCCAAATGTTAAAACCACAGGTCCATTGCTCAATGCCCAATTCTTTTACTTGCTGGAATAAAACGGTAGCTACATCGGCCAACTCTTTACTTTTTTGCATTGCCATGGTGCGGCTTCGTACTTTTTCCAGTGCTAGTTCAATTTGGGTTTCCCTTGCTTGAGCTTCGGCTTTTTGAAGGTCAAGGAAACGTGTGTATGTATGCTCAAATACTTTGGCGAAACGCTTGATGATATCTGCATTGTTTTTAGATAATTCTTTTCCTTCAAAATCATTGATATTGAAAATGGAATGTTTTGAAGCCACCATGGAAATGGTATAGGTAAGGCTTTCAAATATCATGTGTTTTATATCGTTTGGCAGATTGCCAAATTCTGGAGTATGTTCGATCAAATACTTATAAAACGCGTTTTTTTCTTTTTTTGAATAATGACCAACATAATAATCCAATTGTTTTTCAAGAGTGTTATTTAAATCATTACATATTTTATTTTTAAAATAAGGAAGACGATAATTGGTGATTACTAAGCCTTTTTTGTTTTCACCACAAACAAAGGCATTTAGATCTTTTGAATTTTCAATGCGAACAGCAATGCCAACAGCTGTATTTGGGATTTGGAGTTCTTTTAAATTTTCAAACATTGCCTTTACAACATCATTTAACTCATCACTATGCTGCATAGCCATAGTACGGCTTCTTACTTTTTCAAGAGCTAGTTCAATTTGGGTTTCTCGTGCTTGTGCTTCGGCTTTTTGAAGGTCAAGGAAACGTTGATGTGCCAAATCGAATGCGCCAGCAAACTTTACTAAAATATCGATATCTTCTTTTGGAGGGTTTTTTACTACTCCAGGTAAACTGTAGCCAATTTCTCCATGTGTGGTTCGTGCCATGATAAAGGTCAATCCACCAATATGTCTAACGTCTTCTTCTGTAGGTGCTTGAGGGTCAATATTTTGAAAATCGCCCAGCGTTATCATTTTATTTACATAATCTAAAGCTTCGTCAACATTCATGGCATACACAACGGTTGGCTTCTTGCTTTTTTCCCATTTGGCTAACAAAGGGATGTCACCATGTATATGCCTTGGTAGTTTCATGACAAAACCAATTTTTGTGCCATCGCCTGACGTCATTGCTTTTTCATAAATTTCTGGTAGCCACATCATGTGCCAAAAATAATGCGCTTCATGACCAAGTTTAATGAACTCGTTGCGCATGGTAACGACTATGTCCAACAAATCTGTAGATGCTTTCATGGCGACAGCTTGCGCACGAATACGCTCTAAGGCTGTTTCTACTTCGAGTTCTCGGTTTTTTTCTTCCAGTTCTTTCGTTCTGCGCTGAATAGCTTCTCGAAGCTCTTGATTTTCTAAATGGACTTTATCAAAGCCAATAGTTTCGCCTTCTTCAGATTTAGAGTCTGGCATCGAAAAATGTTGATATATAAAACGCCAGCCTTCTTTAGTTTGATGCATTACAGAAGAAAATCGAAATCTCCCATAATAACTCCAGTCCTCGTCGTTTTTAAACCAAGCATCAAAAAAATGAGTTAGAAAAACATGTTCACCAAATACTTCAAGTGTTTTAGTCTCCTTTCGCAAATCTGTCATTCCCGCAAACTGGTCTCCTGTAGCTCTAAAAAATTCTGTTGTATCTTTTCTGTTTAGAAATTCTTCGTTGTTTGTTGAGCCTATAAAATGGTAGTCTTCATCAAAATAAAGATTATATGTTTCAACATCTGCATTAAGGTATCCTTGCATCCAAATATCATAAATTTTCCAGATTTCGTTTTCTAGTTTTTTGTTAAGTTTCATGCGTTTTTGTTTGTTGGTAATGAAATGATGAATGTTGTACCTTGGTTTTCTTTGGTAGTTACTTTAATCTCGCCACCATGAGCTTTAATAATATCGTAACTTAATGATAGTCCCAATCCAGTACCTTGTCCAGTGGGTTTTGTTGTAAAAAAGGGCTGAAAAATTTTATCCAATACTTTTTGAGGGATGCCATTTCCGTTATCCTTAACCGAAATTTTAACACCCTCCTGTCCTCCCTCAAGGGAGGGATTACGCTCAGTAGTCACTATTACCATGGGTTGGAACTCTTCTTTGCTTTCCTTTTTCCGTTCGGTTACGGCGTAAAACGCATTGGTTATAAGGTTCAATACCACGCGACCAATATCTTGAGGCGCTATGTTTATGGTCTTAATGTTATCATCTAAATGTGTTTGCAATGTAGCATTGAACGATTTGTCTTTGGCTCGTAACCCATGATAGGCGAGACGTAGATATTCATCAACCAAAACGTTGATATCTGTGTCTTCTTTTGTTCCTGAACTGGTTCTACTGTGTTGCAACATGCCTTTTACAATTCCGTCAGCACGTTTGCCATGATGGTTTATTTTCTCTAAATTTTGAATAACATCCTTAGCAATGGCATCTACCTCTTCCATATCGCCATTTTGGATTTCTTCCAGCATTTCTTCCAGCAATTCTTTACTGACTTCAGAAAAATTATTGACGAAGTTTAAGGGGTTTTGAATTTCGTGTGCAATACCAGCAGTTAATTCACCTAAACTTGCCATTTTTTCTGATTGAATTAATTGCGATTGCGTGGCTTTTAATTCCTTAAGCGACTTTTGCAAAGCGTCGTTGGAATCTTCGATGGCTTTTCGTTTTTGTTCCAGCTCTTCTATGGTTTCTTCCAATAAAATGGCTGTGGTACGTTTTACTTTTTCGGTACGTTCCAGTTTAAATTCTGAAATGAGTAAATCTTTATCTGCACTTTTTACTGATTTCAATAAGGCTACTTTTTCATCTTCAGAAAGATGTTTTGCTTCATTGATAAAGTCTAAAATATGTTTTAGGTGTTGATTCATATATGTTTCCCGCGAAAACGGGAATCTTTTTTGGTTATTCGATTCTATTCCTTCTATAATCTTAAGCTACATAATTAATTGCTATTTAACGTGAGTTCGACATAATTACCTGAGATTTACAGGTGATTTGTAAAAAAATACACCCCTAATGAGCTACGCTCGGTATCTTCACTGAAAATATATTTTCATTTCGATAATCCTCAAGGGGACAATTCCTCCCTTGAGGGAGGATTGAGGAGGGTGTTTGTAAATAGTTTAAAATTGTACATACTTTATAATCAATAAATTATGATTTATATCTAATTCACATTATTTAGGTTTTTTGATAAAACTCAATACCCAAATAACTTAATAACATGCTTCCTTTATGTCTCTTTTAATGTTACCCAACAACAGGCTCCTGAATGGAAATTTTGTTTGCCATTTAACACACGTCCAAATTCGCCATAGGTAAAAAAGCCAGCCATTGGTGTTTGCCAAACTTCGGCAAGACCTTCGTTTTCTTGGGTTGCCATGGGACCAAGAACTGGTTGTCTGCCAGCACAGGAAAACACTAATAAGGCATCTGCATCTTCATTAGTGTCTTGTTTTAATTGGGTTGCTTTGTCAATGACTTCTTCAACAATATCAAATTCTGGTGGGTTTGTAAACCAAAATTTGGTGCCTTCAAGCATTGGTATGTCCATGACCAATGCTTTTTCTTTGCTATCAACTTTCATAGGTGTTTTAAGCACTGTTTCGTTGGTGTCTCTTTCTACAATAAACGGATATTCAATGGCTAATTCTTCAAAGATGTT
>CALZKX010000248.1 GCA_945788155.1 uncultured Flavobacteriaceae bacterium | reverse complement strand
TCAACAGCATTACCACCTTGTTTTAAAATATCTACTCCAGTTTGAGATGCAATTTTACTGGCAGATGCCACCATACCATTTTTGGCGTAGGTTTGGGCACTCATACTTCCAGTTAATAGAAATAGAATAAGATAAAATAATGTAAATTTAAGTTTCATATAATAGGAGTTAATATTATAAATATGTTTGAAAGATATAACTAAAATCTGATAAAATCAATTAGAAGAAATTGAGTTTGCCTAACTTTAAATATCTCCATCAATAACAATATTACTGGAAATATTACTTATAATACCAATGTTAGCTTCTGCACTTCTTAAATTGTTTTAGAAGTTACTTATTTTAATTCTCTGCTTTTTTTTTATAATCGATAGATTATGAAGTGTCATGATAAATATCATAGTTTGTTTTATAGTTAAATACGACCTTATAAAATTAGTAAATTATAAATTTTTAAAACTTTATATAATGAATCCGTATGCTATTTTTCTTATCGTTTTTATTCTATTTCTGTTCTCAGGAATTCGTATTGTTTATGAATATAAACGCGCATTGAAGTTTAGATTTGGTAAATACATTAAAACCTTAAAACCAGGGTTTAGATGGATAATCCCTGTAGTAGAAACAATACAAATTGTTGATATTCGTGTAATAACCATAAATATTGTTTCTCAAGAAGTTATGACCGAAGATAATGTACCGTGTAGCATTGATGGTGTTGTGTTCTTTAAGATTATAGACCCAGAAAAAGCGGTATTAGAAGTTGAAGAATTTGATTTTGCTATTACACAATTGTCGCAAGCTGCGTTACGTGATGTTTGTGGTAAGGTTGAGTTAGATACTATTTTGTCTAAGCGTGAAGAAATGGGTAATAACATTAAAACTATTGTGGAGGTTGCTACAAAAACATGGGGAATTGAGATTATTGATGTTAAAATAAAAGACATCCAATTACCAGAAAACATGAAGCGTATGATGGCTAATCAAGCTGAGGCAGAACGTTCTAGACGTGCACGTATTATTTTAGCAGAAGCCGAAGAACAAGCGGCAGGAAAATTATTGGAAGCAGGTGTGCAGATCGATAAATCACCATCAGCGATTAAGCTACGATTGTATCAAACCTTATCTAATATTGCTGCTGAGAAGAACTCAACGATACTGTTCCCATTTCCAGAAGAAGTACTTCCAAGAAATAAGAAAGACAATACTACTTAATTCAATAATTGTGATATAAGTGACACACTAAATATAGAGCTGGTTTAAACTTTTTTAATTGGCTACAAAATGTTATTTTTCACTCACTTTTTGTCTTTTTATTACTCCATAGCGATGCTATGCAGTTCAAAAAAGCTTTCAATTGAGCAAAAAACCTCTATTTTTCGCTTCAATCAAAAAAGTTTAAACCAGCTCATAGTTAACATAAACCAACCAATAAATCAGATTAAAAAATAAAGATAAGATGTGCCAGTATATTTTCTAATTTACGGAAACAAATAAACTTCTTTTTTTAATTTTAATTTTTCCAAAATACAACCCAATAATTTTTCCAAGTTGAAAAAAAACAATAGTCAATATAGAAATTACAAGCATAGAATACCAATTGGAACTAAATTGAGAGAATGAGCTTAAAATGTCATTAGTATTGAAGGTTTCTACGACGTGAAATGGAAAATGGAAATACTCTAGAACTCCATTTTTAAAATCGGTAAAGGCAAAAGCAATGTAGATTAATGAAAAAATATTCCACGCAGCTAGACCCGAAGCGTTTTTTACAAAGTTGGAATATGATTTTAAATACTTAGTGCAGACTCTTTGAATTTGCTTTTTATTGTATTGTTCTCTGTGACAACAAATTTCACTATCTATCTTTGAACGATATTTATGATACGAAAAATAATTATCGAACATTGAGAAACAAAGAACCACTGGAATTAGAATCAAAGCTGTTATAGCCATTGCAGAAAAAATAAATAATAACAGATTTTCAATAGAGTTGAAAGCCAATTCTACCTGAGAAACTTCTTCAATATTTTGAAGTATTGCGAATGTTTTAAAAAGCAAGAACATTTTGGTTGAATAGTTGTTAACAAGATAGTTAAAAAAATGTTAAAACACAAATTAACAAACAACTAACAGTTTGATATTTAGTCTTTTGTTTTACGAGCTAAATCTTAATTCAACAGTTGCGAAATAAGTGATACACTAAATATAGTTAACATAAACCAACCAATAAAGCCTTGGATAATGGCAAGATAAAGCGGTAAACCTTTTATTGGGATTATGTTAATAGCATATTTAAAATACCTGCGCATTTTTCCTGTTTCCATGAGGTTATATCTTATTTTTCTAAAGAATTTAATCATAATATCTTTTTTATTGTCACTTTAGGGACATTAGATTGGTAGCTTAAATTGAATGATAATTGTTTTTGCCCTTTTGGGTACAAAAGGTATCATGGCATATCTCGTACTAAGGCACGAAATGGTATTGTGTTTTTTATATCTACCAATATGTTGTTCCTAACGGAACAAAAATTAATTTTTTTAATGGCGTATTTAAGGTATTTGCTTGTTTTTCCAGTTTCCATAGGTCGTATCGTATTTGTCTAAAAAACCTAATTATAGTTTAGTGATTTTACCCACCCCTTGGTTTCCCTCCCAGGAGGGGATTTAGGGGTGGGTTTTGATGGATATGTCTAAAAAATTTAATCATCTTATTTTTCTAAATAATTATCTATTGTTGTAACTAAAGTTTTTATGGCTTTTAAAGTTTTGTCATATTGAACAATGTGATTTTTTTCGAGTGTAATTAAGCGGTAATCTATAATATTATGATAATAGCTATCTGTCCAAATAAACTTAAAATTGTTTGGTGTTGCATATTTTGAAAATGTGAGGCCATAGAAATTATTTAAGTAATATGTGCGATTAACATCATTAATAGACATTTCTAATTCATTAATCCAATTAAGAGCTTTATAATTATTTTCGAAAAGCTGTACTATTTTTAATCTTATTGCTTCGTTCTTAATAAGTTTTAATCCTGCTGATTTTAAGTCTTCATAAAAAGCACTATTAGGTCTAAATATTCGTACGCCATAAACTACACCAAATAAGGTATCTAATTCTTTATTGTATTGATAGTTTTTATTCTTTATAAGCGATTGCAAGTAGTTGAGGTCTGCAATCGACTTATTTACTTCGGTTTGTTTAACAGTAATTGTTTCAAGATCTATTAAGATGCCCTTTTTTAATTCAATTAGCGTACGAATTTCAGCTTGTTTATCTATTCTAGCGTCATTCCAATCGGAAATTGCCAATGCCAATAAAATACCAATTAATACTAGAAATACTTCACCAATGGCGTACAAAATGTATTTATTGAATTTGTTTTCAGAAATGAGTTGTTGGCGAATTCTCCTAAAAATTTTTAGCATCGAATGTTAGTTGGTTTCGAAGTAAGAAAAATTGTAGTAGATAGAGCGACCAAAAATTATAATGAATTTTCTAATTTACACATTTATTTTGAGATTCAATTCTCTTAT
>CALZKX010000247.1 GCA_945788155.1 uncultured Flavobacteriaceae bacterium | reverse complement strand
TCATTAATATCCAACTCTTTGGCAATTTCCTTGTTTCGTCTTCCAGATGAGAGAAGTTTTAAAACTTCAATTTCACGTGTCGATAGTTTTTTATAAAGCCTACTAGGTTTATTGCCACGTTCGTCAAAAGCCAAACGTTGTGCTAGATTGTTACTAATATAAATACCACCATTATATACTTTTAAAATAGCATCTTTAATGGTTTGCGTACTTACGGTTTTAGTTAAATATCCAGAAGCACCTGCTTTAATGGTGCTAACTGCATAAATTTCTTCAGGATGAATACTAAACATAATAACTTTTACGTCGCTGTATTCTTTTTTTAGTGTTCTTAGTGCAGTAATTCCGTTTAATTCTGGTAAATCAATTTCAGAAAGAACAACATCTACATTATCCTTTCCAACAAAGTCAAATAATTCTTTTCCAGTGGTAACACTGCCTACCACCTGAATATCAGATGAGTTCTCGAAAAGCATTTTTAAACCAGTTCTAATGATAGGATGATGATCTGCAACCAATACCTTAATCATGATTAGTGTTTTTAAAAATTAGTAATTAGGGAAACATCACTTAAGTAAGATTAAGTTTAATGTCAAATATGGAGAGATAATAAATTTACAAAAAAAAAGGCAGAATTCCTTATTTTGTATATTAATTTTCTTTCGATTGCTTTAATTCTATTGGGATTTCGCAAATTGGAATTGGGATCATTTTGTGTTTATTGGTTGAGTTATAACGCTTAAAGATTTTAAATACTTCTTTTTTCCGTCCTTCAAAATTTTCAATTTTTTTTCCTTGCTCATCCATTTTCATCGCCCATTCCAATTCATTGTAATTAGCACCAATTTGATCTTCATCACTGCGAGCATCTCCAAACAGACCATCACTTGGGGCAGCTTTCATAATAGATTCAGGTACCTTTAATAAGGTGCCTAATTGGTACACTTCCGATTTAACCAAATCGGCTATCGGGCTTAAATCTACACCACCATCACCATATTTTGTAAAGAAACCAACACCAAAGTCTTCAACTTTATTTCCTGTTCCTGCAACTAATAAACCTAGCAAACCTGCGTGGTAATAAAGGGTTGTCATTCGTAATCTAGCTCTGGTGTTTGCCAAGGCCATTTCGACGGTTGCTTGTTTTCCGTCTAACGATACTTCGGTTTTAAATTCTTCAAAAACTGGTGTTAAATCAACTTTAATGTCAAACACATTCGTGTATCGCTCTTTAAGTTGAGCGATGTGTTCTTGTCCCCTACTAACATGACTTTTCGCTTGATGAATAGGCATTTCAACACACAAAACCTGTAAGCCAGTTTTAGCGCACAATGTAGAAGTGACCGCAGAATCAATACCACCAGAAATGCCAACAACAAATCCATTAACTTTAGCGTTTTCAGCATAATCTTTTAGCCATTTTACAATATGTTGAGTTGCTTTTTCAGTATTCATTTTGATAAGGTTTTTTGTGTAAAGAATAGTACCTTTGTCCAACAAAAATAAACCAATAGAATAATTAATAAAAATTAATGTCGTTTAAGTTTGATATCCCTAGTTTTATGAAAAGATGCCTCATTATTTTACTTGTTGCATTTGTTTTTATGTCTTGTAATAATGAGTCAAAAGTTGAAAAAGAAATTGCAGCTATAGATATAGATGTTACTGTTGAGAGGTTCGATAGATTATTTGCCAATGCCAATGAGGCTTCGTTGCCAGAATTAAAACAAGCCTATCCTTTTATGTTTTCGAAGCGGTATAATGATTCGGTTTGGATTAACAGAATACAAGATAAGTTGCAACAACAATTAAACTTTGAAGTAGATAAAATTCATGGTAATTTTAAAGACACCGAAGATGGTATTTTAAGTTTTTTCCAACACTTAAAATACTATTTTAAAGAATTTAGAACCCCAAGAATAATCACGGTTACCAATGATGTAGATTACAGAAATAAAGTGATTGTAACCGATTCTATTACACTTATTGCTTTAGACACGTATTTAGGAGCAAGTCATGATTTTTATTACGATATATACGACTATATTAAATTGAATATGGATAAAGACCAAATAGTTCCAGATTTGGCATTTAGTTATGCCGAAAAATTTATATACCAACCAAAGCGAAAGACACTTTTGGACGAAATGATATATTTTGGAAAGACACTTTATTTTAAAGATGTAATGCTTCCAGAAACGCTAGACGAAATAAAAATAGGCTACACCAAAGAACAATTAGATTGGGCAACTATTAACGAAGAAAATATTTGGCAACATTTTATAGAAAACGAAATGTTGTTTAGTACCGATAATAAATTGCCTGCAAGATTTATTAATCCAGCACCTTTTTCGAAATTTAATTTAGAATTGGATGGAGAATCCCCAGGGCGTTTGGGACAATATATAGGTTGGCAAATTGTAAGGGCTTATGCGAAAAATAATGATGCAACGCTTCAAGAAATTTTAAACATGAATCCTGAAGATATTTTTAATAAATCAAAATATAAACCACGTAAATAATGGCACATACACATACATCTAAAATTGAGTTGAACGTAGAATTAGATGACAATAGAATCCCTGAAAAACTCACATGGTCTGCGCAAGATGGAGGAATATCCAACGAAGAAGCAAAAGCAATGTTACTATCGGTTTGGGATAATAAAGCGAAAGAAACCTTGCGTATAGATTTGTGGACCAAAGATATGCCTGTTGACGAAATGAAACAGTTTTTTCACCAAACCTTAGTGGCAATGAGTGACACTTTTAATCGCGCCACACAAGACGAAAAAATGACAGCAACCATGAAAGATTTTTGCGATTATTTTGCTGAAAAATTGGAGCTAAAGAAGTAGGAGGAAAACCTAAAAAAAAGACAATTACTTTTGTGATACTTTTCTGTTTGCCTTGTTTTTATAACAACTACTATGTTGTTAAACAAAGGTTAGTTTGATTTATGAAAGATAATGATTTTCCAATTTAATTAGATTTAAGTACCTTTAAGCAAACCACTAATATGGATAAAAGGGACTTTATTAAAAAAATATCCTTAGCCACTTTGGCAACACCATTATATGGGAGTGTGCTGCATTCTTGCCTAGAAGAAGTGTCATCTACATCGGCTAAAGATTTATCATCAAATGAAGATTTTTGGCTAAAAGTAAGAAGTGATTATAAGCTAAAACCAGAGTATATAAACTTGGAAAGTGGCTATTACAACATCATTCCTACACCTACACTTAATGCGCTTCATGAACATATAAATATGGTAAATTATCAAGGCTCCTATTACATGCGAACAGTGCAATGGGATAATAAAAAACGAATGGCAGAAAAGCTTGGAAGCTTACTTGGTAGTACTGCTGAAAATGTGATTATCACTAGAAACACCACCGAATCACTAGACATGGTAATTAAAGGGATGAGCTGGGAAAAGGGTGATGAAGCAGTTTATGCACAGCAAGATTATGGAGCCATGCAAATGATGTTCGAGCAGGTAGCAAAGCGGTTTGGTATTGTAAACAAAGTAGTATCTGTTCCAAACCATCCAAAGTCTGATGAAGAAATTGTTGAACTTTATGCCAATGCAATTACATCAAAAACAAAGCTATTAATGGTATGCCACATGATTAATATTACTGGACATATTTTACCTATTAAAAAAATATCTCAAATGGCGCATAGAAAAGGTGTTCAAGTAATGGTTGATGGTGCACATTGTGTTGGGCACTTTAAATTTAATATTGAAGATTTGGAGTGCGATTATTATGGCTCCAGCTTACATAAATGGCTAGCAGTTCCGTTGGGAGTTGGTATGTTATATGTAAAAGATAAACATATAAATACGTTGTGGCCAATATTTGCAGAGCACCAAAGAGAGCCTGGAGATATTTCGAGACTTAATCATACAGGTACTTTACCAGTGTATCATGATTTGAGTATTGAAAATGCCATTGATTATTATAATATGTTAGGTGCTGAGCGAAAAGAAGTACGCTTACGATATCTACAAGAATATTGGACATCTAAAGTGCGTAATTATAAAGATATTGTGGTAAATACTCCAAAAGATTCTCAAAGAGCCTGTGGTATTGCCAATGTTGGTATTAAAAGCATTAAACCTTCCGAATTGGCTAAACGACTTATGGATGAATACAACATATTTACAGTTGCTATTGATTATGCCAATGTAAAAGGTTGCAGAATTACACCAAATGTGTTTACTACAACCAATGAATTAGATGTTTTTGTGAAGGCTCTTAAAGAATTGGCAGCTTAATTACCACTCGTTTATTCTATTGGAATCCAGTTTTATAAAAACAAATAAAAGCAATGTAAAACCCCAGAGTCCTGATCCTCCATAACTAAAAAACGGTAACGGAATCCCAATGGTTGGAATTAATCCCATGACCATGCCTATATTAATCAAGAAGTGCAAAAATAAAATGGCCGCAACACTGTAACCATATACACGGCTAAATTGTGACTTCTGTAATTCGGCAAGGTGCAAAATCCTAATGAGCAATAAAACAAAGAGTATCACCACAAAGCTACTACCCAAAAAGCCCCATTCTTCTCCAACAGTACTAAAAATATAATCGGTATCCTGTTCTGGTACAAATTTGCCTATGGTACGAGTGCCTTCCATATACCCTTTTCCACCAAAGCCTCCTGAACTTATAGCTTTTTCAGATTCATTGAGGTTATACAAAATAGTACGTTTCATTTGTTCTAACTTCTCTGGATCTTTTTCTAAACGCAGCCATAAACTAATTCTATCCTGCTGATGAGGTTGCAAAATAGTATTATAAAAAAAATGAACCCCAAAACTAAAAGCGATACATAGAAGTGTAATTACAATAGGTTGTATGATTGACCCTCTCTTCTTTTTAATAAAAAAGTGATGTAGTAAAACTAAAATCGAAACTCCTATGGCAGTTGGTAATACAGAAAGTTTTAAAGATGAAACAGATAAGACAACAATACTCAAAACCAATAACAAATATATTTGAGGAATACCTTCACGATAAAAAACAAAAAAGAAAGCCGCATAAACAATGGTACTTCCAGCATCATTTTGAAGCAAAATCAAAAATGCAGGCACAAAAATAATCAATGCCGTTTTTAGTTGGTCCTTGACATTTTTTATATTGGTTTGAAGGTCGCTTATATACTTTGCTACAGCCAAAGCCGTTGCAAATTTGGCAAACTC
>CALZKX010000246.1 GCA_945788155.1 uncultured Flavobacteriaceae bacterium | reverse complement strand
TGCAATTTCGCCAAGTGTCATATTTTGTCTTAGCATTTTGGCATAAGGTACTAATTTTGGGTTATATGGGATGATTTTCTTCATAGTTTTACCCACCCCTTAATCCCCTCCCAAGAGGGGAAATAGTTATGTTTTTTAATTTGTTTAAAAGATTTAATCATTAGTATCTAGTCTTTATGATCTTTAATGTAATTATCTAATAATGCTTTTAACTCTATGGCTTCCTCTAAATTTCGTTCTACAATACCTAATATGTTTTTACTTATTTTTAATTGTTGGTTGATAACATTATTGAGTGTTTTTCCTTCAATAATTTTTATGGTGTTCTCTTTTACAAGTTGGTTATTAGAATCATACTCCATAAGTTCTAAAACTTTTGGCTCAATATAGTTTATAACAAAGCTTACATGATAATTATGCATTCCTGCATAATTTTCTCTGTTATAATTATGGTAGGCTTGCATATCTTCTCTTAATTCGAGGTTGTTAATGGTGTTTAAACCTCCATTTTCTTTTAAGGTTTTGTAAGTGTCTCCAAAATTAATACCGCTAGAGTTAGCAGCAACTACCTTATAAAATCTATTTAAATCTAAATCTTGGTACTCACCTTTTGATAGTTTTTTTAAATAATTTATATAGTGAGGTTCATCCTCAATTATATAATTGTATTCAGAGATGTCGTAATCAATTTCTTTTGAAAGTAGAATGAGTTGGTTCATTACCTGTTTATTAAACTTCTTTTCCTCATTTCGATTATTAATAGATAAGGCAATGAGAATACCGATTATTACAAGAATAATCTCGCCAATAGCGTATTTGAGGTATTTGCCTGTTTTTCCTGTTTCCATAAGGTTTCGTCTTATATGTCTAAAGAATTTAATCATGGCTTAGTGTATTGGAAAGATTAATTATTAGTTAATCTATAATCAAAGTTAGGTAAAGGCTTAATATTTGATTGTGTTTTTGATAGCTCTTGATGAATACTCTCAATAAGTTTAATAGAGGTCTCTTTCATTAATTCTATCGTTTCCAATGCAGCCTTAGCATCAATGTTTGTATATGCAATATGTTTCTTTGTTCGAGGTAAATTAATAAACTCATTTAAACTTTTTCTGCTATCTTGTTCGCTTACTAGATCAAGCCCTTCAACATAATTTAAATTGAAATTAACAGTATTATCTTCCTGAAAATACTCATTTCTTTTTTGATACCTATTCCAAAAATAATCAATGCGTCTATTAAACGACATTATGTATCGGTCAAAGTATTGATTGATTTCTTTATTAAGTGAATCATTTTCAGAAAGACTGGTTAATCCTTGATTTTTAATTTTTTCAAACGTATTGGTGTTTACCTTAATATCAACATTTGCCATACTAAAAATATAACTCAAACTATCAGTATCTATACTCCTTAAATCCTTAATCTTAAATATTGCTTCTTGATTCTTAATGCCTTCTTTAAGGTTTTCTATTGCCCAATTAAATGCACCAATGTCTTCAGTGATTTCATCCATTAGCTCAAACATTAATGTTTGCCCATGTGCTAGTTGTTTCCTGTTTTCATTCCAATTATTTACTTGTAATGCCAGCAAAATACCAATCATGACGAGTGCTATTTCACCAATGGCATATTTAAAGTATTTGGATGTTTTGTTTTCCATAAGTAATGATTTACGTATATGTCTAAAGATTTTAATCATTGGTTATTCCTTTTTAATCTCAGGTTGTCCATTTACTTTAAACTCAAAAATATCATTGCGAGCATAATGCCCAACAACATCAAAATCGAGTTTACTTCGTTTTAGGTCTTCCAAGTCTAACTCAGCAACTAATACTCCAGCTTTATTAAATAAAGGGCCTTCTATAATTTTACCCAAAGGCGAGACAATTATAGAACCTCCAGGACAGAAGTTTTCTGGTTGGTTGGCAACTTCTTGTTTATACTTTTCTGGATACATTGAGGTGGTCATGTATTGATTACAACCCAACACAAAACAGCGACCTTCTAAAGCAATTTGCTGCATGGTTGCTGTCCATTGCTCGCGAGAATCTGCAGTAGGTGCAATGTATATTTCTACACCTTTGAGGTACATACTCATTCTTGCTAATGGCATATAATTTTCCCAACAAATGAGTCCACCAAGTTTACCGATTTTAGTATCGAAGGTTACTAACGATTCTGCGCCAGCTTCAGCCCAAACCAAACGCTCGGTTCCTGTTGGTTTTATTTTTCGGTGTACACCAAGTAAACCTTGAGTAGGAGAGATGTAGAGCATTGAGCAATACAAACTACCATTGGTTTGTTGTTTTTCGGTCACTCCAATAACAATGTAACTATTTTGCTCTTTAGAAAGAGTTTCTAAGCGAGTTAAGTCGTCACTTTCTAAATCAAAACTGTTATTGTAATAATCTGCATAATGTTGTCTGCCTAAATCTGTTCGGCTTCCAATAGAGGCTCCAAACGAAAAACCACGAGGATAGCCTGGAATAAACGATTCTGGAAATACTATTAAATCGCAACCTTCCTTTGCTTGTTGTTTAGCAATGAGTTCTATTTTTTGTAGTGTTGCTTCTTTGTTGAAAAACTTAGGCGCATCTTGTACTACAGCTACTTTTATTTTCATTCGTAAGATTTGCGTTTAATCATTCTAGCTGAAATAATTCGAACATCGTTTATTGGTTTATCTCTGTTATTAGTAGATACTGTCGCAATGCTATCAACTATGTTCATGCCTTGAACAACTTCGCCAAAAACTGTATAATTTTGATCTAGATGAGGAGTGCCTCCTAGTGTTTTATATACTTCACGATGTGTTTTAGGGTAGTCATACTTCATCATTGTTTCCAATTCTATATTGGTAAATGAATCCAGTTCTTTTTTGATGAGATTGTAAGCATCCAATTTTGTTGAATCCCAATTTTTAAAAAGGTTTTGTAGTTCATTTATTTTATTTTCATGTTTAGGCCTTTTAATTACTTTGTTATAAGCTAACCAATTATTAACACGAGATAAAGCAACATTTAAAGTGCTATCGGTATAAACGCGACCTTGCACAATAGTAAATTGTGTACTGCTGGATGCTTGTTCTGGATTATTATCGTCTCCTTCTCTTGCCGCATTAAGAGCACCTCGTTTATGAAATAGGTTATTGTTAATTTCTTTTGGAATGCGATATGGCAAGTCTGATGCTCCTAATTCTTTTCCAGAGTCAGCATTTTTACTTTCAGGATCACCAGTTTGAATAATAAAATTTTCTATGACACGATGAAAAAGTAAACTGTCATAAAATTTTTGATTGACCAGTTTAATGAAATTATTTCGATGAATTGGAGTCTCGTCTGATAATCGCAAAATAATGGTCCCAAAGTCTGTAACCATTTCCACATCCTTAGAAAGGTCGCTTTTTAAAACCCCTTCTTCAATTTCTTTATCACAAGCTAAAAGGAGTGTTAAAAGAAAACAACAAGCACTATATTTTATATAAGCTTTCATAAATTATTCTTGAATTTCAACTATCATTTC
>CALZKX010000245.1 GCA_945788155.1 uncultured Flavobacteriaceae bacterium | reverse complement strand
TAGATGGGTTTTTGTAACATAGTTAAGCGTATATGTTATAAAACTTTTACGTTTACTGCATTCAATCCTTTTTTTCCTTCTGTTAGATCAAATTCAACTTCATCGCCTTCACGAATTTCATCAATTAATCCAGAAATGTGTACAAAATGTTCTTTGTTTGAACCTTCTTCTGTTATGAATCCAAAACCTTTGGTGTCATTGAAGAATTTTACTGTTCCTTTACTCATTTTAATATATTTAATAATTACTATTTAGTTGACAAAGATAGTGCCAGAAAGCTTATAAAACTAATTTTATACAAAAAGATTGAAAATAGTTACTTTAAGAGCATAATACTTTCTATTTCTAATTTAAACGATTCTTTGATTTTGTTACCAATTAAAAACGCTATTTCTTCCATTTTATCTCCTTTAAAGTTTTGAACATTTACTTTACGACCTCTAAATTGTGGCGTAAATTTGTTAAGAGGAATGATAATTGTTTCCCGATTACCAGATGTTTTAAAGTTTGAAACATATGAAAAACGCTCACGCTTGTCACTTTTAATTCTAAACTGGTAAAGAGTACCATCTCCTTTTAATTTAATGGCTACTTTATTAAAGCCTGAAACATCTTTTGAGTTAAACTGATAACGCAATGATGAAAATCCACCATTATTCTCGGTTGTCACATCCCCAAAATATATAGCATTTCCAGTTTCAGTTAGTTTTACATTACCTCTTGATAAACCTCCCATCACTCTATCGTCAATAACATGCCAATTATCAAGATATTTAGAATCCTTGAAGTCATAAATTACCTGAGAAGATTTATCCTGGTTTAGTGTTATAAGTATTAACATAAGAATAGCTGTTTTCATTTTGTTTAATTTATTATTCTATTTATTAAACAAAAATAATCAATTTTAAATGCACTTAAAATGATTTAACTATTCTTTAAGCTTATATGCTTACTTTTTAAACTTTCTAAAAAAGGAATCTTTATTCCATATTGGCTTTTCTTCTGAAATATTTATAAGATAGCTGTTCATAAACTGTAATCGAACATACATTTTGGCTGCATCAAAATTGAACATCCCATCTCTTAATTCATCCGATGGTTTATGGTAATGGTCTTTTGTAAAAGCATTGATAATTGAATCTAAGCCAGTTTCGGACATTTCGGTTTTTAAACCATATTTCATACGTAATGCAGGAATCCCTTCCAAAACAAAATTTAAATTATCACTCCGCACAAATCTTACTTGTTCTGGCATATGGTCGGGGTCAATACGCAGGTTTAATTGTCTTGTTGACCTTTCTACAAGTTCCATAATACTACTTTGCTCTGCACCTAACGGTTCAACTGAAAGCATTGGAGCAATTAATGTTGGCATATCTGTATTGACATTCGCTATAATTTTTTCTTGATTTACCGGCGGATTTACAGCAAGGTATTTAGAACCCAATAAACCCATTTCTTCGGCAGTAACAGCCGCAAAAATAACTGAGCGCTTGGGTTTTGTTGGTAATTGACTATACAATCTGGCAATTTCTATCATGGCACTAATACCTGAAGCATTATCGTGTGCTCCATTGTAGATAGAATCACCGTCAATAGGCTTGCCAATACCAATATGATCTAAATGTGCTGTATGTACTATGTATTCATCTTTTAGCTCCTCTCCTTCTATTAATCCAAGTACATTGGCACTTTCAAACTGTTTTAACCTTGTAACAACTTTTCCGCTCAAATTAATTGGTTTAACTGGTTGATTCAATTTTTGACCATTATTAATATAATTTTCAACATCTTCTTTAGTAATTTCTGTTATTTCTGATAAAGATTGCCAATTAAAATAACCACCAAATTTCATGCTACCAAAGTTTGATCTACCCAAAGCCTCTCCACTTGGCATTAAAACGCTATTAATGCCTCGCTCTGACATTCTATCATAACTCCCTTTAAAGCTACCTCTCCCTCCTGGTGCAGGTATAAATAAAATACCCTGTGCTCCTAGATTATCTAGTGTTTCTATTTTTGTGTTTGTATTACCAAAATAAGCTCTTTCGCTTGCTGGCAAAGAACTAGGTGCTCCAGTAAAAACAGCGACAATCTTACCTTTTACGTTTAAACCTTCAAAATCGTTATGGCCAAATTCTGATGCTTCTATACCAAAACCAGCAATAACTAGTTCTCCAGAAAACTCAGTCAAGATTTCATTGGCATTTCCAGTAAAAAAATAGTCTGCACCTACTTGCAAAGTATCCTTATTGCTTAAAAGCATAAAGGATTGGTCGTTTTTAACAACAGAATTTCGCAAGGTTAATGTTTGATAGTAAGAGTTTCCATCTTTATCGCCAAATGGTTTTACGCCAAATTCCTTATATCTGTCTGCTACATAAGCCATTGCTTGTTTAAATTCAGGTGTCCCAGGAAGTCTACCTTTTAAGCTATCATTGGCAAGTACAGCAATATGATGCCTTATATCCTCTAGTTTTACAGAGTTTGAAAATTCAGCTAATTTTTTATCATTAAATTCAACTTCCTCTTTACAGCTTGAAATAAAAAGGGATCCTATACAAAGTATTAGAAGTGCTCTTATATTAATTGAAATCATGGTTGGTAGTTCTTATAATAAAATTATATGAGAAAGATACTTAAAAAATAATAATGATTAAGTTGATTCTTTCATTAATGTAGTTGGTTCTAGTGAAAGCTTAAATATATTAAATAAAAACAAATAGAATAAATATCTCTGTTTTAGAGTGCTTTTCTAAGGCTAAATGGAAATATTCTTACCATAATTGATTTTTTTACTAAATTCGCAAACCTTAACAATCCAAAATCTACATTGTTCTACTTACTGATTATTTTTAGTAAATGAAATTAATAATCTGTTCGCTTTTATTATTAAGTATATCTTTTCAGGTATTCTCACAGTCCAATATAAAATTTCCAGACGCCAAACCATTGCCAGGTCATTTGGTTACGAATGATTCAATAACTATAGAAGAAAAATCAATTAATTTAATTGACATAAAAAGCCATCATTGGGATACTCAAAAATTCAATCCATTTAAAGATGAAATAGTTAAGTTTCCTATTCAAATTAAGTTTAATGATAGTTTATATCGTACACCAATTTTAGACAGTATGGTTATTACGTCTCGTTATGGATGGCGTAATAGAAGGGCACATAAAGGCATTGATATTGACCTTATTACTGGCGATGAAGTAGTTTCTGTACTTGATGGTATTGTTAGATTTGTGCGTTACAATTCTGGACATGGCAAAACGATAATTGTTAGACATTATAACGGATTAGAGACTGTATATGCACATTTGTCTTCTTATAGAGTTAAAGTGAATGATACCGTACGTCGAGGACAGATTCTAGGAAAAGGTGGTGCTACTGGAAATGCTCGTGGTAGCCATTTGCATTTAATAGTGAATTATAAAGGTATTGCCATAAACCCAGAATATTTATTTGATTTTACTGGAACCAATAAAATTAGATCCAACGAATTATGGATTACCAAACGATGGGCTACACCTTATTTACATACTTCAAAAAGAAGAACCAAACTAGAGTTATTAAGCACAAGGGATGAAGCTATTGCAAGTCTTACTAAAGAAAAAACCACATACATAGTTAAACGTGGTGATACGTTATCTCATATTTCTAGACGAAATAATGTGTCCATAAGGTCTATTTGTATTGCTAACAATATAAAAAGTACTAGTGTTTTAAGGGTTGGACAGAAATTGATGCTTGAAATGTAGTTTGAACTTGAGAATTAAAACATTACAAGTACTTAACTAATTTTATCTCCTAAACCTTGAAAATAGTGCCAATTTCTTTTTCGTATTGATAAAATAAACACCTGTCAATAACACCACGGCTGCCATTATGGATTGCATAGTTATTTGTTCACCTAAAAAATACCATCCTAAAAAAAGAGCAACTATTGGGTTTACATAGGTAGATGTAGCCACTTTTTCTGGGGATACAATTTTCAATAAATAATTAAATGATGTAAAGGCTACAATACTACCCAACAATACTAATAGTAGCATTGAGATTTGCACTTCACTGCTCCAATTGGTTGGTAAAGACCAAGATTCACCAAATAGTAAGCTAACCATAAATAGCAAAATGCCACCAGTAAACATTTGGTAGCCTGTATTTATAAAATAATTTGATGGCAAGTCAGCTTTTCCAACAAACAAACTCCCATAAGCCCAACTTAGCATACAGGCAAAAATCATGAGCATCCCAACAATGGAGTTTTCTTGATTGATGATTTGTTTTTGACTTACCAACAAATAAATACCAATAAAGCCCAAAACAACTCCAACAAATGACATTAACTTAATTTTCTTTCCTTGATGAATGCGCATCAATAAAAGTATCACTAAAGGTTGTGCCGAAATTTCGAGAGCTGCAAAACCACTATCTACATATTTTAATGCCCAAACAACAATACCATTTCCAAACGTAAGGAATAAAAAGCCTGCAATTGCTGTATTTATTAATTGACGTTTGGTGATTTTTACTGAAATGCCAAGTGTTTTTGCAATGATAAATATAAGTGAGCCAGCAGTTGTAAAACGTACTGATGCCAACATAAAAGGCGGTAATTCTCCAACTGCTATTTTATTGAACAAATATGTTGAACCCCAAATAACATAGATTGAAAAAAATGCCAATACTATTAAAAGTGTATTGCGAGTGGTTTGCATCTATTTGCTTGCTTCTTGTTTGAGCTTATTGAATTGCACAACTAATTCGTCGTACCTGTTTTTTGCTTCTTCTCCTGGTAATTGGTCTGCTCTACTAATCATGTTTAATAAATAGGATATTTGAGACAACATCATTTGTTGTGGATAAGCACCTTTCTTTTCATTTTGCAACTGTTTTAAAACTGTATTTATTTGTTCTAAACGTGCAACTTTAGCCTTGGCTTTTTTCTTTTTTAATGATTTAGCTTCTTTTTCAAGACTAGCCTCTAGTTTTCTAGCATTAGATAACAAATCAATCACTTTATTTTGCATAGTAATTTGCTCCACAATAGTTGCCTTTGTAACCTCTTGGTCTATAACTCTTGGATCCATAAGTATTTCAAAACTTTGTTCGAATGACTGCTCTCCTACTATTAATCTTGCAGAATAAACTCCTGGAGCGACCATTGGTCCATTTTTATACCTCTTTTTTACATCTTTTGCCCAAGCACCTTTTTGTCTTAAATCCCATTCAAAACGATTTATTCCTGGTTTAACAATTAATTTTTTATCTACATAACGAAGTATCTGGCTTAAGTTCATGTTTTCTACTTCTTTTACAGTTGACTTCAACTTTGTACTATCACTAAGTATGGTGCTTACAACTTCGTTGTTCGCGTTTAAAATCTCAAATTGAATACCTTCTTTTGCGTCTTCTGGAATATAATAATCGATAATGACACTTGTACGAGGATATTTTGGAAACGAGCTACGCACATTTGGATATCTGTAACGGATGGTATTATCAGGTTTAAATAAATGAGCTGTTTCATTTAGGTCATTTATTTGGCTTTGCCTTAAGGATGTAATATTATCTAATATCCAAAAACCTCTTCCCATGGTGCTTATAACAAGGTCTCCTCTAAATATTTTAAGATCTGTAATTGGTGTTACTGGTAAGTTTTGCTGAAACTTATCCCACGATTTACCATCATTAAACGATACAAACATTCCAAACTCTGTTCCTGCGTAAAGCAACCCTTCACGAACTGGGTCTTCTCGCATAACACGCATTGTAAAATCTGATGGAATGCCATTTTTATCAGTAGTCAACAATTTCCATTTCTTACCATAGTCATTAGTAACATAGATATAAGGTTTAGCATCTCCTAATAAATGTCTATCTACAGCTATATAAGCCTTAGCTGGATTGAATTGTGAAGGTTCAATTGATTCTACCCTTCCACCTTTTGGTAATTTTTTAGGCGTTACATTTTCCCAAGTTTGTCCTCCATTTTTTGTGACCGAAATAACACCATCGTTAGAACCTGTCCAGATGAGTCCTTCAACTAATTTCGATTCTTTGATAGAATATAATGTGCTATAATATTCTTCACCTGTAATATCTCTTGTAATTGGACTTCCAGAAATTACTTGCTTGTCTTCTTCAAAAGCGGTAAGATCAGGCGAAATAGTCTCCCAAACAAGACCCTCTGTTACCGTTTTATGTAAATATTGAGACC
>CALZKX010000244.1 GCA_945788155.1 uncultured Flavobacteriaceae bacterium | reverse complement strand
TGTAATATGGTATTGGCTCCAGTTTCATTATTCAATTCGTTAATCATAAATAAATCTGGTAAATAATCAGTCAATATCACATCTAAATATTGAATCCTACTTGCAGGTTCTTGCAAAGGAAAATTAAGCACATTATAAAACATGGCCTTAAAGGTTTCTTGCGAAAAACCCAAAAAACCAGTGAGCAATACAGTTAGTATTATTGTATATTTTTTCACCATACTTAGGGAGATGGAAGCTAATGTTTAAAAGTTAGGGCTTAATTCATATTCTTTATAGAATGCATCTAAAATGTCTATAACTTCATCTTCTGTATCTACTAGATTAATTAAATCTAAATCGGTTGCGCTAATATTTCCAAATTTTTCAAGTAATGTGCTCTTTATCCAATCTAGAACACCGCTCCAAAATTCGGTGCCAACCAAAATAATAGGGAATTTTTCAATCTTATTGGTTTGAATAAGTGTAATTGCTTCAAACAATTCATCTAGTGTACCAAAGCCTCCAGGCATTACCACAAAACCTTGCGAGTATTTTACAAACATGACCTTACGTACAAAAAAATAGTCAAAATCCAAGCTTTTGTCGTTATCGATATATGGATTATCGTGTTGCTCGAAAGGCAATTCAATATTAAGACCTACTGATGTTCCGCCACCTAAATGTGCACCTTTATTACCAGCTTCCATAATTCCTGGACCACCACCAGTAATAACGCCATAACCAGCTTCCACTATTTTTTGAGCAATATTTTCTGCTAATTTGTAATACTTGTCATCAGGTTTTGTTCTAGCCGAACCAAATATGGAAATACAAGGCCCAATACGACTCATTTTTTCAAAACCATTTACAAACTCTCCCATAATCTTAAAAATAGCCCACGAGTCGTTTGTTTTTATTTCATTCCAACCTTTTGGATGTAAATTTTTATTCATCTATTTGCTTCATTTTTATTTTATACCAAATGCTAATTTAGTTCTTTTTTAAGGAATTGTGCTGTATAACTTTTTGGATGTTTTGCAACCTCTTCAGGAGTGCCTTCCACAATTATTTCTCCACCGCCTTTTCCGCCTTCGTATCCAATATCTATAATATGATCTACTGTTTTAATAACATCCATATTATGTTCAATAATCAATACTGTATTGCCTTTATCTACTAATTTGTTTAACACCAACATCAGCACACGAATATCTTCAAAATGTAGGCCAGTTGTAGGTTCGTCAAGAATATAAAACGTGTTTCCTGTGTCGCGTTTACTTAATTCGGTAGCGAGTTTTATACGTTGTGCTTCGCCACCAGACAAAGTCGTACTTTGTTGCCCTAACGAGATATAGCCCAAACCAACATCTTGTATGGTTTTTAGTTTCCTGTAAATTTTAGGAATCAATTCAAAAAACGGGACAGCTTCTTCAATGGTCATATTTAACACATCGCTAATCGATTTTCCTTTGTAACGAATTTCTAAGGTTTCACGATTAAAACGTTTGCCTTGACAGGTTTCGCATTCTACATAGACATCAGGAAGAAAATTCATTTCTATTACTCGCAAGCCACCACCTTTACAGGTTTCACAACGTCCACCAGTAACATTAAAACTAAAACGACCAGGTTTATAACCACGAATCATCGCTTCAGGGATTTTTGCAAACAAGCTTCGTATTTCACTAAAAACACCTGTGTAAGTTGCAGGATTACTTCGTGGTGTACGACCAATTGGTGACTGATTGATGTCTATGACCTTATCGATATGCTTTAAGCCAGTAATTTTTTTATAAGGCATTGGTGTTTTTACACCGTTAAAATAGAAGTTGTTTAAAATAGGGTAGAGCGTTTCGTTTATTAATGTGGACTTTCCACTACCAGAAACACCAGTCACACCAATCATTTTTCCTAACGGAATTTTCACCGAGACATTTTTTAGGTTATTCCCTGTACAGCCAGTTAAACTCATTGTTTTTCCGTTGCCTTTGCGTCGTTTTTTAGGAATTTCAATTGCTTTGGTGCCGTTTAAATAATCTGAGGTAAGTGTATGATGCGTTAGTAATTCTTCAGGCGTGCCTTCGCTAATAATTTTGCCACCGTGTTTTCCCGCAAAAGGACCAATGTCAATCACATGGTCTGCACGCTCAATCATGTCCTTATCATGTTCAACAACAATCACAGAGTTTCCTATGTCTCTTAAAGATTCTAACGAATTAATGAGTTTCTCATTATCACGTTGATGCAACCCAATACTTGGTTCGTCCAAAATATAGAGTACACCAACCAGTTGCGACCCAATTTGTGTGGCTAATCGAATACGTTGTGCTTCACCACCAGATAAGGATTTTGAGCTTCTGTCAATGGTTAAATACGTTAAGCCAACATCCAGTAAAAACTGTACTCTTGCTCTAATTTCTTTGATGATTTCTTCGGAAATCGTTTTTTGTTTTTCAGATAAATGATTTTCTAAATCGGCAAACCATTCAGCCAAATCAACAATATCTAAATGTGCTAATTCCGAAATATTTTTACCATTCACTTTAAAGAACAGTGACTCTTTTTTTAATCGAGAGCCTTCACATTCCGAACAAATCACTTTATCCATAAAGCCTTTCGCCCAACGTTTAATGGATGTAGATTCTGCATTTTTGTACTGACTCTCTATAAAATTGGCAATCCCTTCAAAATCTATGTTGTAATTTCTTGATACGCCTAAGGTTTTACTATCCACTGTAAATTTTTCGTTGCCACCATATAAAATCATCTGTAAGGCATCTTTTGGGATTTTATTTATTGGATTGGCTAAATCGAATTTGTAGCGCATAGAAATAGCTTCCAATTGTTTGAAAATCCACGAGTTTTTTTGCGGTCCTTGTGGAGCTAATCCACCATTTTTAATCGATATGGTTGGGTCTGGAATAATTTTTTCTTCGTTCACTTGGTAGAGCGTTCCAATACCATTGCATTTGCTACAAGCACCTTTTGGTGAGTTGAACGAAAAGTTATTAGGCTCTGGGTTTGGATATGAAATCCCAGAGGAAGGACACATGAGGTTTCTACTAAAGTAGCGTACTTCGTTAGTGTCGTTATCAATTACTATGAGCACATTATCGCCATGATACATGGCAGTATTAATACTTTCTGTAAGGCGTTTATCGTTATTGACAGTCTCGTCAATTTTAAGTCTGTCAATAACGATTTCTATATCGTGTGTTTTATAGCGATCCAGTTTCATGCCTTTAACAAGGTCTTTAATCTCGCCATCTGCTCGTACCTTTACAAAACCTTGTTTGGCAATTTGCTCAAACAGTTCGCGGTAATGTCCTTTTCTGGAACGAATCACTGGTGCTAAAATATTAATGCGCTTGCCTGCAAAACTCTCTATAATTAAGTTTTGGATTTGTTCATCATTGTAGCTTACCATTTTTTTGCCAGTGTTGTAGCTAAACGCATCACTAGCACGAGCATATAGTAAACGTAAAAAATCGTAAATCTCGGTAATAGTACCAACAGTTGAGCGTGGTGACTTGCTTGTTGTTTTTTGTTCAATAGCAATCACAGGAGAAAGCCCATCTATTTTATCGACATCTGGACGCTCCAAACTACCTAAAAACTGTCGTGCATAGGCCGAAAACGTTTCAATATAGCGTCGTTGTCCTTCGGCATAAATAGTATCGAACGCTAAGGACGATTTACCACTACCAGATAAGCCAGTAATAACTACAAGTTTCTCTCTAGGTATGGTGACATCTATATTTTTTAGGTTGTGAACCCTTGCACCTTGAACGTCTATATATTCTTTAAACTCAGTCATAAATTGGCAAAGTTGCAAAGGTACAGATTTTAAAGGTAAATAGGAAGTAAAGTACTAACAGTGAATTG
>CALZKX010000243.1 GCA_945788155.1 uncultured Flavobacteriaceae bacterium | reverse complement strand
GCGTATTTAAAATATTTTCCTGTTTTCCCTTCTGAAAGTAAATTTTGTCTAATTTTTCTAAAGAATTTTATCATTGGTTAAAGGTTGGTTGTATAGCAACAAATTTATGTGTTTATTGGTTAAAATTATGGGATAACAGAAGCTTTCGGTACTATTATCCCAAAACCATATATAGTTTTAAAGTATATAATTTAACGCAAAACTCACGTTTCGTCCCATATTATAAATGCCATCTGGTTTTAGACGCGATAAATGGTTAACATAGGCTCGATTGGTTAAATTATTTCCAGAAATACTTAACGATAATGTATTGTTAAACACATTAAACGTACCTCCAACTCCTGTGCTTAGCAAAGAATAACTTGGTGTAAGTGTTTCAAAAGCACTTATATTATTTTGTTTTAAATAGGTAAGTAGCTTTACAAATGCATAGCCTTTTTTAAACCAATTTTTTTCAAATTCCACACGAATTGTATTGGTGATTTTATTAGCAGGAATAAGTGGCAAGTAGCTACCATCTTGCAATTTACCAGTAACAGTTTCAAAGGTGTTTTCAATATGGAGCCAATCTAAAGGGTGTGGATGAAAGTGCAAGCCTAATTCGCCACCAAATAATTTGGCAGCATTCTGTATATACTCATACACAGGAGCGTCATCGATAATATTACCATTTGGTGATAAGAAAATATAACTGTTTACTTTATTATAAAACCCATTTATAAATAACTCCATGTGTTCTATATTGTATTCTATAGCAACATCAATTTGTAAGTTTTGCTCATTATTTAAATTGTTGTTTCCAATTTCATAACGGTTGGTTCCTTCATGAACACCATCTGAGGTTAACTCTGCCAAGTTAGGTGCTCTAAAACCCGAAGCCAAATTTATTCTGGCAGTAAGCTTTTCGTTAAAATCCTTTTTAATCCCCAAAGCACCATTAAAACTGCTAAAGTCTTTATTAAAGCTATTTTCAACATTTATAGACCTGTTATCATAACGTGCGCCAAGTTGTAAATCTATCGTTTCAAAATGGATGTGAGAGGTTGCCAACAAGCCTACATCGTTGGTGGTCGCATCAGGTATTAATTGCTCTTCAACATAGTTTGCATTGGTCTGGGACATGCCTTGTAGGCCAACAATGGTTTCAAATCTACCCATTTTTGGTAGATTATATTTAAGATCGTAGTTAAACGTTTTTAATTTCATGTGTAATGCTGCTTCCAATAGTTCATCTCCATCTTCTTGGTCCACATGGTCATGTTCTTCAAACTCTTTACGGTTGTTATAGATATAGCCTAAATTAAGTTCGAATCTTGAGTTTTCTAAAAATAGTTTTGACTTTGAACTAAAAAGATGATTCTGAATATTTTGATTTGGCAACAACGGATTTTTTTGTGTACTTTGAATTCCTATCGTTTCTGGTATTCCTAATTGAGAGGTGTTTAGGTTATATCTAAATTCAGTACTAAAATTGGATGCTTGGTAGCCTAATGCAGCTTTAAAATCCTGTTCTTTAAACCGAGAGTTGGTAACGCGATATGTTTTGGTTTTATAATCGGCATGTTCGGTAATACTTCCTCTAAGTATTAGCTTAAAATTATTAGTAGATGTTTTGTAACCTGCATTGGTGTTAAAGCCTTGTGTGTTTGTAAAGTAATTAAAGCTAACATCACCACTCTTAGTATTGGATGGTGCAAACCTTTCGGGATTTATATATAAAACACCTCCAAGTGCATCGCTACCATAGAGTAGGGAAGCAGGTCCTTTAATAACTTCAATGCTTTCAACACCAGCGTCATTTAAGCCTAAACCATGTTCGGCTCCAAATTGTTGATTTTCAAGTCTTACACCTTGTGCATAGACAAGTACACGATTGCTGCTTAACCCTCTTATAACAGGTTTACCTATACTAACTCCTGTAGATATTGTTTCTACCCCAGAAATGGTATTTATGCCTTCGGAAAGTGTGATAGCACCATTGGACTTTAAATCACCAATTTTTTTTTGCTCCACTTTCATAACATTGTTTCGTTGCAATTTATGAAACGGTGTAGATAGAATGATTTCCTCCATTTCTATAACAGAAGGAAATAAAGCGATTTTTAGAGACTCTTTTAAAGGCAGTGTAAGTATAGCATCATAGGTTTCATAGCCTATAATAGATATAATTATTTTATGATTTCCATTTGGTAAATTGGAAATAGTGAACTCGCCATTTTTATTGGTAATACCACCTTTTTCTAAAGTTGGAAAATAGATATTAGCAAAAGCCAGTACTTCGTCAGTATTAATATCTGTAATAACCCCTTTTATAGTATTTTGAGATTGTATAGGTAAATATGCTACTAGTAATAGTAGCCAAAATATGTTTGATTTCATTGTGATTTTGTTTAGTGTTATTTAATAATAGTTGGTAATAGTACTAAACAATAGGAGGTCCTCGTAAACTAAAAGATAACTGTTGGTAATTGCTTATAAATTGGTATTGCGAAATAATTGATGCACCAATTTTTTTTATGTTAGAACTTTTATAGCAATCAACTAAAATAGCTGTTTGAGGGCTCATTTTAAACTTGTAGAATTCGCAATCTAAATTATATTCATGGAAATGAGATTTTTGCGGTTTTACACAAATTTCATGTTTATGATTTTCGAACGCATGAGCAAGTTTAACAAACGAAGGCACTAAAAGTGTCATCACTAATGTGATAATCAGGCTTTTAAAAATGATGCTTTTTTTGTATTTGTTCATTTTTTGTTAATTAATCTACTAAGTCCAGTTCGCTTTGCTAGTCTTTTAAAAAAATCCTTAAAAAACACATATTGTCCAAAAATCCATGCAATTGTAATGAGTAGGATTTGGTAAAAGACAAATCCAATAATAATATAAAGAATCCAATATACAAACACATTTAGGTTTTCTTTAGTAATTCCCATTACTTTCATAATAGGTTTGCTTATAAACACCGAAGAGGTTCCTGTAATAGCAAATATGGTAAAAATGCGTATCATTTCCCATTTGTAGTCAACTACCCATTTGTGTTCTAGTTTTTTAAAGCAGTAAAGAAAAAATTTTAAAAGAAGAAAATAAAAAATAACTGAAAGCCCTATTAATAAAGGAATATTTGGTGATTCGTGTCTATCAAAAAAGATTCCCGCTAATTTATATGAACTGTATATAAGTAAAATTATACCTATAGCAGGGAAAATAAGTTGCCAATTTTTTTTAATTTCCCAACGCTCTTTAAATTTTTTCATGGCACTTTAAAAAAGTGTCGCAAATATAAAGGGTTCTGCTAAATTCTTGGTAAAAAACTCGATAATTTTTGTTTATAGTACAATTGAAAATAAATAAAATAATTATAAAGCTTGTAATTTACCTCATATCCATAATCTATGTTTGGTTGGTAATCGATTTCCAATTCATACAAATTAGGGTC
>CALZKX010000242.1 GCA_945788155.1 uncultured Flavobacteriaceae bacterium | reverse complement strand
TCTCTGGTTGTACACTAAAAACATCAGAAGTTGGAATGTTTACAAATGCACCAATATAGACACCAGTTTTTTTTTGAACATTATCACTAGATGCATTAACTGTTCTATTATGCATAGAGTTTAAACCTGCCTTTAAGCCAAAGCCTATTTTTGGAAGTATTGCTTCGCCTTCTTGAGCAAAGGTATTGCCAACAAAAAGTGTTAGAATCACTACAAGGATTAATTTTTTCATATTCTAATTTTTACAGGTTAAGTAAATTTATACCTTTAATTATTATCAACAATGGTTCTAAAAGTTAAATTAATTCGTGCTTCTTTAATTTTTTTAGTTGGTGGTAAACGATGCAACCAATGTTCTTGAGTTTTACCAGCCATTACTAAAAGGCTTCCATGTTCTAATAAAAATTCACATTTTTCTTTAGTTTGTTTATGCTTAAAGGCAAATTTACGTTCGGCACCAAAACTTAATGACGCAATGGCACCATGTTTCTTTAAATCTTTTTCGGCATCACTATGCCAACCCATAGTTTCTTCGCCATTATGGTAAAGATTGCAAAGGCAAGAGTTAAAGGTTTCTCCTATTTTTAGTTCTACTAACTGTTTAATTTTTAATAACCCTGGAGTAAACGGTAAGGCTTTTTTTGTTTTTCCTGAATAGGTATATTTAAAAACTTTTTCGCCATACCAAGCCACTTTGCGTTTGGTTATATAGTGTTTGCCATATACAATGGCTTCATCATGTTTCCAATCAAGGTTTTCTAATAGATTATAAAAAATGGTGCTAGCCAATTCTTTAGGAATAATTTTCCCATAGTAATTAACCACACCATCTTTTGGTAATAGGTTCCTTGATTCATCAACGATGTCGTTAAATAATTTCACTATTAAAGTATAGGCTACTGCTCAATATTAGATTTCCCTTCAACTTCATTTAAAAGTATCGGTTTCCCAAACCCTAAGGCTTCCAGTTTATCCATTTGCGTCTTAGCATCACCAATAACTAAATAATTCATTTTATTAACATCTAAATATTTTTCAGCCAGCTGTTTAATATCCTCAGCGGTCATTGATTTTACAATAGCTTCACGTTGTTTTGCATAATTGTCTGGTAGGTTATAGTTGCTAATATTACTTAGCATACCGAGTTTAGAACCTAGAGTTTCAAAAGCCCTAGCATTACTTTTAATCATGAATCCTTTGGTGATTTCCAGGTCTTTTTCAGTATAATTTTTGCCATAATTTTCAACTATGTCTTTTACTAAACTAGCCGATTCATAAGTGACATTAGTTCTAACGCCACTTCCAATTGTAAAGGCTCCTTTAATGGTAGAACCAGAAAAACCAGAACGAATTCCGTAGGTGTATCCTTTTCCTTCCCTAAGTTCTTGTGTTAATTGTGAGGCAAATCCACCACCTCCAAGACGATAGTTTAATACAGTTGCAGGGTAATAATCGGTATCGGTTACAGCAAGAGCAGGATATCCAAATCTAATAACAGACTGTTTAGCATTTGGGATATCGTAAAAATATACTTTGGAAACCTTAGGTGCATTTGGTGATGCAACCTTAGGAATGGTTACCGCTTTGGATTCCCAATTTTTATCTAGGTTTTTTAAAGATTTAACCACTTCTTTTTGCGTGATGTCTCCAACTATATGAAAATTACTAACTGTTGGCGAGATATTATTTGAGTAATATTCTTGAATATCTTCAATGGTAATGGCGTTTACAGAAGTTTGAGTGCCAATATTGTTTTTGGATAATATATGGTCATCTCCATAAGTTAACTTGGCATATTCTATAGAAGCGATACCATTTGGATTTCCTTTTTGACGTTGAATTTGACTTAGCGTACTTTGTTTAACCAATGCAAATTCATCAATATCCCAACGAGGCTCTAATAAAATTTCCTCAACCAAAGCCATAGTAGCTTTGTAGTTTTTTGCTAAAGAATTACCCAAAATTGTGATGGCTTCATTGGAAGCAAACGCATTAATGGAAGCACCTATGCTTTCAATGGCATTTTCCAGCTCTTCAGGTGTTTTGGTTTTAGTGCCTTTTGTAAGCATATCAGCAAGTAAATTAGATACACCAACTTTGTTGATATCTTCTAGTAACATACCACCTTTAATTTGCATTCTAAATTGCACTAATGGCACTTCATTGTTTTCAATACCAAACACATTTATTCCAGATGATAAGGACTCTTTCCATACCTCAGGAACTTTAAGGTCTGGACTTTCGCCATAAGGAGGCTCTATGAATCTATCAAAACTAGATGGTGTTTTTTCATAGGTAGCTGCAATACTTGCATCGAAAGTTTCTTCGGCATCTTCAATAATTTTTTCTTCAACGACTTCTGCCAATTTAGAATCTGCTAATGCTAAATCTACTTGACCTTTTGGTACAAAACTGGTTGCAACATAGTTTTGGTTTTTAATGTATGCATTGTAAACACGCATCACATCATCAGCAGTGACAGCTAATATTTTTTTAACATCTTCATTAATATAAGCAGGATTTTCGGTAAAAATGTTGTATTGCGCTAATTGAAACCCTTTTCCTAAAACACTCGACAAACTATTGTAAAAAGCTGTCTCTTGTCCTGCTTTAATTCGATCAAGGTCTTTTTGAGGAATGCCTTCGGCTTCAAATTTAGAGAATGCATCATTAATGGCACTTTGTACATTATCTAATTTTGTGCCATTAAAGGCCGTTATACGTAACATGAATTGACCAGCTATTTCAGAATTATATTGATACATGCCAACATTGTCTGTTAATTGATGTTCTTCAACTAACAATTTGTAAAAAGGCGCCGATTTACCTTCTGAAAGATAGCTAGCTAAAACACTCAACGCATAAGAATCATCGTGGTATTGATATACCGCAGGCCAAGTTAGGGTTAGCTGAGGTAAACGTGCAAAGTTATCTTCGTAGTACAGCTTTTTGGTTTCGGACAACTCTACAGGCTGCTTTGCCATTTTAGGAATATCCTTACCTGGTTTTATTTCACTAAAATATTTTTCAACCCATTGTTTTGCTTGTGCTGTATCGAAATCGCCAGCAATTGTTAAAGTGACATTATTTGGTACATACCAACGATTGTAAAAATCTTTTACATCTTGAAGTGTGGCGTTTTGAAGATCTTCAAGTGAACCAATAACTTGCCAGCTGTAAGGATGGCCTTCTGGATATAAATTTTTATCAATCACATATTGTGTGTGACCATATGGACGATTATCTCCACTTTGTCTTTTTTCGTTTTTAACAACTTGTTTTTCTTTGGCTAAAACAGGTTCAGTTACTGTGTTAATAAAGAAACCAAGTTTATCGGCCTCGGCCCAAATCATTTTTTCTAGGGCATCTTTTGGTACGGTTTGAAAATAGTTGGTACGGTCTCTACTTGTAGAGCCATTTGCTCCAGAACCACCAATACGTGCACTCATTTTATCTAAACCGCCTTTTCCTAAATTTTCAGATTCCAGGAAGAGTAAATGCTCAAATAAGTGTGCAAATCCTGTTCGCCCTTCTATTTCTCTTGCTGAACCAACATGACTGGTTAAAGCTACTGCAACTACAGGATCGGATCTATCTATATGAAAAATAACAGACAAGCCATTGTCTAGAGTAAATTGCTCAAATTCTACATTAAATTCTTTAGTGTTAGTACTGTCATTTGTATCACTAGCACAGGATGCAATGATTAATACTAATACAATTAATAGTGTTTTAATTTGTTTCATTTCGATTGATTTATTAGTTATTTACGAAGAAAATAGCGTTTACAAAAAATAGTTTACCATTCTCCCAGAAGCTTCTAAAAAGTGTGTTATCTACCATATACACTATGCTTCCTCTTCCTTGTCGTTCTTCGCCAAAAACAAGAGAGTTTTCAAGTCGTTTTAAAGCTACGCTACCTGCAAAACCTGACACCTTCATTGCATTATCACCAATATGAGCTATATTGGATCCTCTATCTAATAACTTATAAGAAGTGCCTCCTATTTTTAGTGTAAAGTAGTCATTTGAATACCCATAAGCCATTGGATGAGTATTGTCAACTTTGGTTTTAAAAACGGCACCAGTTATCATTTGTTTGGCAGACTCACGCTGTCTATCTGCATAAGGAATTAAGTTGTTTGATTTATCTTCATTAACATGTTCATTGTATTTTAAACCAAAGCCTTTTTTACCAGTAAATGTGCTTAAAGCCCTATCGATTGCAATTACTTTTCCACCAGCTCTCATCCAGTCTTGTAATTTGCTCATGCCATTTTCATTAAGCATATTTCTATAGTTACCACTTGGTAGTATCAATACAACATACGCATCAAGATTTACTCTTCCAAAATTTTCAGAATTAATTGAAGTTACAGGATATTTTAATTGCTGCTCAAAGAAATGCCATGTAGCACCATAGCTTAATGAAGAGGTTCCTTCACCAGAAATCATGGCAACTCTTGTTTTATTAATTAATCTAATAGATGATGATCCCATATCTGGAAACATATCAGAAAAACCTGTTTGAATAGTTGTTAAAGATTGCTCTTTACTTTGCGCTATATCATTTAAAACAGAGGTAAAGTTTTCAATGTGATCATTATCTCTTTGTAGAATAATTAGAGACCCTCTTTTAAATGTATTTCCATTTTGTGCAAAAGGTTCATGGTTAAACCGTACTTTAATATTCTTATTTAATAATGTTGCTAAGAATTTAGCGTCCTTCATCGAATTCCAATCACTTACATAGCCATAGGCATTTGATAATGGTTTAATTGCTGGTTTGTTGGTATTAGTGGTGCTACTTACTAAACTCGTACTAGCTATAGTTTCTAAACCGTAGGCATATGGTAAGCTCCAAGCAGTAATATCATAAGTAAGAGAATCACTTAATTTGGCGTTAGGCTCAAACAAGGCTTTTATCATTTTACCCTTTG
>CALZKX010000241.1 GCA_945788155.1 uncultured Flavobacteriaceae bacterium | reverse complement strand
TTAGAATTAATTAACCCATTAATAACAAAAACTAATTAGTTATGGCAGGAGGAAAATTATCTGCAAGGCAGAAAATGATAAACTTGATGTATTTAATCTTCATTGCGATGTTAGCATTAAATATGTCCAAAGAAGTGCTGTCGGCATTTGGTTTAATGAACGAACGTTTAACCGAATCTAACACAGCAGCAACGACGAGAAACGCAGCTTTCATGGATGGTTTAGCTAAAAAAGCCGAAGACCAACCTGAGAAGTACGAAGAATTAAAAGAAAAAGCTAACCAAATTTCAACTTTGGCAAATGACTTCAATTCATACCTTGATGGTTTGAAAGGAAAAATGACAGCAACGGTTGATGACCCTTCCGATTATGAGATTATGGATAAAGGTGATTACCTAGACCAAAATTTCTTTAAAGGAGATAAGATCAAAGAAGATGGACAGGCCTTTTTAAATAGTATTACAACATTTAGAGATGGTGTAGTAGATATTTTGGGAGACGACCCTAGATTTACTGAAATTTCAAGAGACGTCAAAAAGAAGTTTTCTATTGAACCAGTACAAGTTTCAGGAGAAGTTAAACCAAAAGACTGGTTAGACTATCACTATAAAGGTTTTCCATTAGTAGCATCTTTAACAAAGATGACTCAAATGCAATCCGATATTAAAACTACCGAGTCGGAAGTATTAAGTGCAATGTTTGCTGGGAAATTAACAGAGGAGGTTGCTATGACGAATTATACAACATTGTTGGAAACTACAAAATCTGCTTATTTCAATGGCGAAGTATTTGATGGACAAATAGTATTAGGTCGTAAAGATGCTACTACTGTTCCAAGTAAAGTGGAATTAGCTTTAGATGGTCGCCCATTAAATGCAAACGAGTACACTATTGAAAGTGGTAAAGTAAAATTAAAAGTTGGTACAGGAAGACCTGGAGAACATAAAATTACTGGAAAGCTATTTTTTGGAGAAGAAGAAGTAGAGGTTAATCAATCTTTTGCTACAGTACCTAAACCAAACTCAGCAACAATTTCGGCTGATAAAATGAATGTGGTTTATCGTGGTGTTAAAAACCCAATGACTATTTCATTTGCTGGAATTTCTGATAACAAAGTCGAGCCAAGAGGAGAAGGACTATCTAAAGGAAACGGTGTAGGTAAATATATTATGGATGTTACCAGAGTACAAGGTAGAGAAGTAACAATTAATGTTACAGGAACCTTACCTGATGGAAATAAAGTGACTGATAATGCTAAATTTAGAATTAAAGACATTCCAAGACCAACAGGAACAGTAAGAGGCGAAGATGGAGCTGTAAAAATGCAACGTGGAAACCTTGATATTTCAACTATAGGAGCTAAATTGGAAGATTTTGATTTTGAATTGCCATTAGATATTTCTGGATTTAGTATAAAAGTTCCAGGACAGCCTACAATAGCCGTAAAAGGTAATAAATTGGATAGCAGAGCAAAACAAGCCTTGAAAAAAGCAAAACGTGGCGCTGGAATTCAAATATTTGATATTGAAGCTAAAATACGAGGAAACGCAAGCTATAAGCTTAAAAAAGTATCTCCTGTATTTGTAGAATTAACAAACTAGTAAAGGAAATATTAGTCCCAAACTAAAATAAATTAAGACAATGAATTTTAAAAGTTTTGTATTAACCGTTGCATGTGTTTTAATTGCGAATAGTGTATTTGCTCAAGCAAATATTCTAAATGCAAAAAGTCCAGAAGAAATTGGAATAAAAACAGATGCGCAAATATTAATGGATAATGATAAACCATTAGAGTATGGCTATGTTGACGACAGAGACATATTATACGCAACAATGGTTTGGGAAAAAGTAGTGCTTGATGAGCGTGTTAATTTCCCATTATATTATCCTATAGACACCAATAATATTGGTAAAGATAGACGTTCATTATTTGACGTACTAATGCGTAGTGTGAAAGATGGGGATATCAAAAATATTTACGATGATTCTTATTTTACTGCAAAGCGTACTTTAAAGGATATTGAAAGTTCAATGGTAAAAATTGATACTACTGAGTTAGGTATCGAGCAATATAATGCAGGAGAACCAATTTCTCCAGAATACATAAGTAAACGAGAAATTAGTGCTGCAGATGTTAGAGAATACCATGTTAAAGGCATGTATTATTTCGATAAGCGTCTAGGTGAATTAAAATACCGCTTGTTAGGTATTGCACCTGTGATTCCAGATGTTAACTTTATGGACGAAGAAGACCCAGGACTTTTCCCGCTATTTTGGGTGTTTTTTCCTGATGCTCGCGATGTGTTACACCATGCCAAAGCCTTTAATGGTAAAAACACGGCAATCCCATTATCGTTCGACCACCTCTTAAATTCAAGACGTTTTAACGGCTATATTTTTAGAGAAATGAACGTGCAAGGAGATAGAGCAATTACCGAGTATATTTCAGATAATGCACTCATGCAGTTATTAGAATCGGATAGAATAAAAGAAAAGATTCGAGATTTCGAACAAGATATGTGGACTTACTAAAAAAGTAATGTTCCAATAATTTAAAACGCTCACTTACAATATTTCGGAAAGTGAGCGTTTTTTGCATTCCTACGAAAGTGGGAATCTTTTTTATCTTACTTTTGCCTTTGATGAAAAAAGTAGATTATATTGTAGTTGGCTCAGGACTTGCAGGAATTATGTTTTGTGATGTCTTAATGCAGCATGGCAAAACATTTTTAGTAGTTGATGATGGTTCTCAAAAAGCATCAATTGTTGCAGGTGGATTATACAATCCGGTTGTTTTAAAACGATTTACACCAGTTTGGAAATCTAATGAACAATTACAGCTAGACATACCTAGATACAAAGTATTAGAAAAAAAACTAAAGGTACAATTAGATTATAAAGTTCCTGTTTATAGATTATTAGCCTCTATTGAAGAACAGAATAATTGGTTTCTTGCAAGTGATAAAGTTGGTCTCTCAAGTTATATCAAACCAGAAATTCATCAAATAGAAAACAAATCCATTAAGAGTGAGTTTGGTTTTGGAAAAGTACTTCATACTGGAAGAATTGACACCAAAGCATTAATTACTTCATTCAAAAAAATGCTTCAAGATAATAATCAATTGGTTGAAACTTCGTTTAATTATGATGCTATTCAATTCAATCAAAATAATATAACGTATAACAATACTGAAGTAAAACATATTGTATTTGCTGAAGGTTTTGGGCTTAAAAAAAATCCTTTTTTTAACGATTTACCACTTAAAGAAACCAAGGGAGAGCTTTTAATTATTTATGCACCAAAACTCAATATAGATTTTGTATTGAAATCTAGCGTATTTTTAATTCCGTTAGGAGCGCATAAATATATTGTTGGAGCTACTTATGAGTGGCATGATAAATCGAATAACACTACAGAAGCAGCAAAAACAGAACTTTTAAATAAACTTAAGTTTTTTATTAACTGTGATATTCAAGTTGTAGATCAGGTAGCTGGAATACGACCAACGGTTATAGATAGAAGGCCTTTAGTTGGGCAACATAATAAACATAAACAATTAAACATACTAAATGGTTTAGGGACTAGAGGTGTCATGATTGCGCCTTATGTCGCAAAAAGACTTTATAATTTTATTGAAAACGGCATTGAAATCGATTCTGAAATAAATATTACCAGATTTAATAACTAAGCCTTTTTCTTGGAAAGACCTTTATCGTAATGCATAAACAGGTTAATCCATATATTTCTAGAGAGCCTTAAAATAATAGGTAAAAAACCAACCATGGTAACAATAATTGCTATAAACGCTACCAGTAAACTTGCACCAATAAGCACATAAGACACCACAAAAGCAGCCAAAGAAAAAGCAATACCAACACCATAGCTAACATACATAGAGCCATAAAAAAAGGATGGCTCTAGCTTATATTTTGTGTTGCAATTGGAACAACGCTCATGCATTTTTAAAGTTTTAGAAAGTCTATAAGTATTGTTATTTACATACATATTTTCATCATGACATTTAGGACAAGCACCAGTTATAATGCTGTATAATTTATTTCCTTTTCTTAACATGGTTAATTATGTTACTTTTGCACAAAAATTGACCACAAAATTAAACTTTATTGAGTTTATAACTGTAACTATTGTAACAAAATGCTAAATATACATAAGCTTTCTATCTCATTTCAAGGTGAGTATTTATTTGAAGATATTTCCTTTAGGCTAAAAGGTGGTGATCGTGTAGGTTTAATTGGAAAAAATGGCGCAGGTAAATCCACTTTGCTCAAGATTTTATCAAA
Organism: uncultured Flavobacteriaceae bacterium; assembly: GCA_945788155.1. GTDB lineage: Bacteria > Bacteroidota > Bacteroidia > Flavobacteriales > Flavobacteriaceae > Pontimicrobium. The sequence goes on along the minus strand of CALZKX010000241.1, from coordinate 8,357 downwards.
CGAGATGGAATACGATTCGGGTCAAGTGGCGACAGAAAAAGAACTTAAAATCGGGTTTTTAAAGCAGGATATTGATTTTGTTTATGGTAGAACAATATTAGAAGAAGCTTACGAAGCGTTTTCAGAAATTAAGGAAATTGAGTCCAATATTGAGTCTATTAACACCCAATTAGCTGAACGAACCGATTACGAAAGTGATGCTTATCATCAATTAATGGTCGATTTAAATGATATGCAACATCAGTATGAAATTTTAGGAGGCTATAATTATCAAGGAGAAACCGAAAAAGTATTACAAGGCTTAGGTTTTAAGCGTGACGATTTCAACAAACTTACCGATACCTTTTCAGGAGGTTGGCGAATGCGTATAGAGCTCGCAAAGTTACTTTTGCAAAATAACGATATATTGTTATTGGATGAGCCAACCAACCATCTTGATATTGAGTCTATTATTTGGTTGGAATCCTTTCTAAAAAATTATTCTGGAGCTGTGGTTATTGTGTCACACGATAAAATGTTTCTAGATATTGTCACTAATAGAACTATTGAAATTTCATTAGGCAGAATTTATGATTATCCAAAGCCATATACAAAATATTTAGTTTTGCGAGAAGAGTTGCGAGAGCAACAATTAGCCTCTCAAAAAAACCAGCAAAAGCAAATAGAACAAACCGAAAAGCTCATAGAGAAATTTAGGGCTAAAGCATCTAAAGCCTCTATGGCGCAATCTTTAATTAAGAAGTTGGATAAGATTGATCGTATTGAAGTAGATGAAGACGATAATAGTGTAATGACACTAAACTTTCCAGTATCAGTAACGCCTGGGAAAGTGGTTGTAGAAATGGAAAGCATTGAAAAGCATTATGGCAACTTACAAGTGTTGAAGAATATCGATATGATGGTTAATCGTGATAGCAAAATTGCTTTTGTTGGGCAAAATGGCCAAGGAAAATCCACTTTAGCTAAAATTATTGTTGGAGACATCAAGTTTGGAGGTCGTTTAAAACTAGGACATAATGCGCAAATCGCTTATTTTGCACAGAATCAAGCTGAATATTTGGACGGTAATAAAACAGTTTTAGATACCATGATCGATTCAGCTAATGAAACAAATAGAAGTAAAGTTAGAGATATTTTAGGATCCTTTTTGTTTAGAGGCGATGAAGTAGATAAATATGTTAAAGTATTATCTGGAGGCGAAAGAAACCGTTTGGCATTGGCAAAACTGTTATTACAACCGTTAAATGTGTTGGTCATGGATGAGCCAACAAACCACTTGGATATTAAATCTAAAAATGTTTTAAAAGAAGCCCTTAATAGATTTCAAGGCACCTTGATTTTAGTGTCACATGATCGCGATTTTTTAAAAGGACTAACCAACAAGGTATATGAGTTTAAAAACCAAAAAATAAAAGAGTATTTAGGCGATATCGATTTCTTTTTAGAACAACGTAATCTTGAAAACTTAAGAGAAGCTGAAAAACGAGATATTATAAAAGAACAAAAAGACAAGACTCAGTCAAAACAATCTTATGAGGAGCAAAAAAAGCTAAAATCACTAAATAATAAACTTAGTAAAATTGAATCTCAAATAAACCAGTTAGAAAAGCAAATTAAAGACATAGATGTTGAATTACAACATAATTATGATGCGACCGTTGCAGATCTAGATTTCTTTGATAGATATCAAAAAAAGAAACAAAATCTTCAAGAACTTATGAAGAACTGGGAAGAAATTCAGCTAGAAATAGAAACTTTTTAAAGTAGTCTTACTCTTACTCGATTACCGTTTGTCGAATAAAATTGGCAGTTAATCTTATTCTGTATATATTCGTGGTAGATTAATGCCCTCAATTAAAATCTACTACTATGAAAACCTTAAAACTCACGTTGTTGTTATGTCTAGTCTCTACATTAACATTCGGCAATGTTTCTACAAAAGAAAAAAATGCCTTAATAGCTATTTGTAATGCAACCAATGGTGATAATTGGACTGTTACTTGGGATATTAATAGCCCAATAAGCACATGGCATGGCGTAGTTGTTGAAAATAATAAAGTAATAGCTTTAGATTTAAGCTTTAATAATTTGATAGGAATATTACCAGCTCAAATAGGAGATCTTGAGAGCTTACAAACCTTAAATTTATTTAGAAATAAGATATCAGGAGTAATTCCAGAGTCAATCGGTAATCTTAAACAGTTAAAATCTTTAAATATTGCTTTTAATACTTTAGAAGGGAGATTACCAAATACTATAGGAGATTTAACATCTTTAGAGTCTTTGGAGTTATTTATGAATAAAATTGAAGGCTCTATTCCTGCTACAATTGGTAATTTAAAACAATTGCAAAAAATTGAAATCTTCAGTAACAACCTATCAGGATCAATTCCAAAAGAAATAGGAACACTTTCTAATCTTAAAGAATTGTCTTTAAGCAGTAACCGTTTGACTGGAGCAATACCAAAAACAGTTAAAAACCTAGTAAACCTTGAAAAATTAAGTTTGTACGATAATAACTTATTTGGACCTATTCCATCTAGCTTAGGGCTTTTGTCTAATCTTGAGGAAATTATGTTGTCCGATAATTTATTTTACGGAAACATTCCAAGCAATTTGGCAAGTTTGGATAAGCTTAAAATACTAATGATTAATAATAACGATATTAAAGGCGATTTTGCCAGTTTAGGAGAACAACTACCTAAAGGGGTACAATTTGAATTTGCCAATATAGGAGAAAGAAAAAATTCTGCATTAGCAGGAACCGATTAAGTAATTTGTATTATAATTATTTTTTTGATGGAAAGGCTACTTCACAACTGAGGTAGCTTTTTTTTAAATTTTATGCTTGTAAAAATAGAAAAGGGTTGTATATTTGCAGTCCAAAATGATTGAGTCGGCATTATGAACCGAAAGTTAAAAGCTAAGAGAATTATTTTGAGATTAAATCGCGGGATAGAGCAGTAGGTAGCTCGTCGGGCTCATAACCCGAAGGTCACTGGTTCGAGTCCAGTTCCCGCTACTAGTAAAGCTTCACAGAAATGTGAGGCTTTTTTTATGTCTTGAAATCAGAAAGTTACATAAGTTTCTTCAAAATTTAAACTTCTAAAATCATCAATTTTTTCTCAAATAAGGTCTCAAAAAAGACACTCTAAATTTTAATAACAAAACTGTGAGTATCAATAAAATAAATGTTTTGTTCTTAATAGATATGGCAAAACTAAATAAGCAAAATAAGTGACCAATTAAATAAAGAACAACATTTGTAAAAAAACATTTGCAACAGATTTACTCTATATAGAAAAGGTATTTACAGTACAGAAAAAAATATAAAGGCACATAAAACCTTTTTAGAGCTGTTTTATTTACTTAAACTTTACAATAATAACAGAATGGAATAAGGCTATTTGGTCGGAAAGCACAAAGTCTGCTCATTGCAAGTCTATTGAGGAGCTCTTTGAACCTTTCTCGAGTATTTTTAGTTTCAAGGGTTTTTTGTAATTACAACTCATTCGTTTAAGTAAGTATTAGCTCTTTATGCAAATAAACAAGTAAAACATACAGTTAATCTAATTTATGATTGATAATAATATTTTATCATCTAAATTCGTAATAGAAGATAAAATAGTCCTCTATAATAATACCTTTTTTTGCCTATGAAATCACAACTACTAACCTACGTTTTGTGCCTTACTTTTTTTGGTATGTTGTCCCAAAGTCCAATTATAATCCCTGGGACTATTGAATCTACAAATGTCAATTTAACACTTCAAAATAGCACATTTCAGTTTTTTTCTGGAGAAGACACTTCTACAATGGGTGTGAATGGTCCTGTGTTGGGACCTACGTTAATCGTGAATAATGGTGATAACATGAATATAAATATCACTAATAATTTAGGGGAAGACACTACCATACATTGGCATGGAATGCATGTGCCTGCTGCAAGCGATGGAGGTCCACATACCGTTATTGGAGCTGGACAAACATGGAATCCACAATTTCAAGTAAAAGATAAAGCGAGTACTTATTGGTATCATCCACATCTTTTAAATCAAACAGATGAGCATGTATCCAAAGGTGTTTCAGGTTTTATTATTGTTAGAGATACCGAAGAGGCTGCTTTGAATTTACCTAGAACGTATGGTGTTGATGATTTTCCATTGGCTGTACAAACAAAATCTTTTGATAACTCATATCAAATACAAGCAAATGTTAATGATGATGATGTATTAATGGTCAATGCCACTATTAACGGACAACTGGATGTACCTGCTCAAGTCGTTCGATTAAGGCTTTTAAATGGCTCATCTCAGCGTACTTTTAATTTTGGGTTAACTGCAAATAGAACATTTCAACTCATAGGTACAGATGGAGGCTTGTTAAATGCACCAGTGACATTAACAAGATTGCCTTTGTCTCCAGGTGCTAGAGCAGAGGTGTTAGTCGATTTTACTACTCTACAAGGACAATCAATTCATTTAATGAGTTATGCTTCCGAACTACCAGATGCTAACTATGGTGCCACATACCCAGGGAATTCACCTAATAAACCACTAGATGGTTACAACCCTAATGCACTTAATGGAGCAGATTTTAATATTCTACAAATGGATGTGGTTGCACAAACTGCAAGTCCAATAACTACAATCCCAACCACTTTGTCAAATGATGTCCCTTTGGCTGAGGTGACTGCCGATGAAACTAGACCATTTACATTTGAACCTTTAACACCTGGGCTTCAGCAATTAAATGGGGATTTTTCAATTAATAATACTACAATGGATATGAATGTTATTAATGAAACAGTTCCTTTAAATAATACCGAAATATGGACCTTCCAAAACAATTCAGCTATCGCTCATCCATTTCATATTCACGATGTTCAGTTTTATATTTTGGATATTAATGGTAATCCACCACCTCCTTATTTGCAAGGCAGAAAAGATACATTTTTAGTGCCTTCTGGAGGGACAGCAAGATTTATTACCAAGTTTGAAGATTATTTTGACGAAACCATACCTTATATGTACCATTGCCACATGTTAAAGCATGAAGATGCGCCTGCAGGTATGATGGGACAATTTTTAGTAGTTGACCAAACTGCTGGATTGGAAGATTTGGAATTGCCTAAAGATGCGATTCTTTATCCAAACCCTTCAAAAGGCACTTATATGACTGTTAGGTTACAAAAGCCATCAGAAACCATTAATGCATATTCTATTATAAATCAATTAGGACAAATAGTTCAAAATCAAAAAATCCATAAAAATAAAAAAAACAATACCCTCACTTTTCCAATTTTTCAATTGGCACAAGGACATTATTTTATAAAAGTATTTACACAAGATAGAATTATTACAAAAAAATTTACAAAAAATCATTAAACATTTAGATACCCTTTCGCAAACTTCTTTTAAGCTATTAAGGAGTGAGTGGAATTAATTAAAATTGATTTAATAAAAAAACCTTATCGAAAGATGAGGTTTTTGCGTTTATACCAGTTCTCTTTTCTATTACTTTTCATTAAGTGTTATTAGACACTGTGTCTAATATATTTGAGTATATTTGAACACAACCTATTAATAAACCAACCAAAAATGAAAAAGACAATTTCCTTCATTGTACTATCCTTTATTTTTTCATCTGTAATTGCTCAAGAAGCCGACAAATATTTTAATCCACTCAAGTATCGAAATATTGGACCATTTAGAGGTGGTCGTTCAGTAGGTTCAACAGGAGTAGTTGATGATCCGTTAACCTATTATATGGGAACAACAGGTGGTGGTTTATGGAAAACTGAAGATGCAGGACAGAGTTGGCATAATATTTCAGATGGATATTTTAAAACAGGGTCAGTTGGAGCAGTTGCTGTTTCAGAATCCAATACTAATATTGTTTATGTTGGGATGGGAGAACATGCCATAAGAGGCGTGATGACTTCCTATGGTGATGGTGTTTATAAATCAACTGATGCTGGAAAAACATGGACACATTTGGGGTTAAAGGATACTCAGCAAATTTCTAGAATTGTAATTCATCCAACCAATCCAGATATTGTTTTTGTTGCTGCACAAGGCGCTATTAATGGTTCTACTAAAGAACGAGGCGTCTATAAATCAATAGATGGAGGAAAAACTTGGAAGAACGTACTTTATGTAAACGATATGACTGGAGCCGTTGAACTCTCCATGGATATGAATTATCCGGAAGTGTTGTATGCAGCAATGTGGCATCATAAGCGTGAGCCTTGGGTTGTTATTAGTGGAGGCGAAGGTAGTGGTTTATATAAGTCAACTGATGGTGGTGAAACATGGAAGAAAATTCATAAGGGGTTGCCAGATGAAAAAGGTAAAATGGCGATTGCTGTAAGTAGGGCAAATTCAAATAAAGTTTACGCTTTAATTGAAAGTGACACTCATAAAGATTTAGGTGGTTTATTTGTTTCAAATAATGCTGGTGAAAATTGGCAAAGAGTAAGTGATGACAACAGATTAACACAGCGTGCTTGGTATTATATTGAAGTTTTTGCAGATCCAAATGATGAAAATACTGTGTACGTTTTGAGCGCTCCTAATTTACGTTCCATTGATGGAGGAAAAACATGGGAACGTCTAGGCGGAACTCATGGCGATTATCACGATTTGTGGATTAATCCGAACAACTCCAAAAACATGGTCATTTCCAATGATGGTGGTGCAGCAATTTCATTTAATTTTGGAAAATCGTGGTCAACCCAAGCAAACATGCCGACTGCTCAGATTTATCGAATCAATACTGATAATCTATTCCCATATAATATATATGGTGGACAACAAGATAATTCATCAGTAAAAATTAAGAGTAAGTCCATTGGTAGTTGGAGTATCTCAAATAAAGATTGGGAAAGCTCAGCTGGAGGCGAAAGTGCGTTTGCAGGTTTAGATCCTGATAATCCACGTTATGTTATGGGTGGCGTTTATTTGGGTTATATTGAATTGTTGGATACGGAATCAAAGGGTTCAACAAATATCATGGCGGCGCCAAATCAGTGGTTAGGTCGTGAGGCTCGAGATATGGAATATCTGTTTAATTGGAATGCACCAATAATTCATTCTATACATGAAAAAGGAACCTATTTTCATTGTGCAAATAAGGTGCTAAAAACGACTGACATGGGAAAATCATGGACCGAATTTTCACCAGACTTAACGCGTGATATTGATGAGAAGCAAGGCAATGGAGGTGCTCCTTATACTAATGAAGCTGTTGGTGCGGAAAATTATGGAACTATAGCATACATCATTGAATCACCTCATGAAAAAGGCGTTTACTATACAGGAAGTGACGATGGTTTAGTACATATTACAAGAGATAATGGAAACACTTGGCAAAATATAACACCAAAAGGTCTAAGCGAAACTTTAGTCAATGCCATTGATGTATCGCCACATGATCCAGCAACGGCTTATATTGCAACAACAAAATATAAATTTAATGATTATACACCAGCGTTATATAAAACTACCGATTATGGAAAAACATGGAAAAATATCAGTTCAGGAATTCCTTATGGCGCTTATACAAGAGTAGTTCGTGAAGACCAAACAAGAAAAAATTTATTGTATGCTGGCACTGAAACTGGTATTTACGTGTCATGGAATGGAGGTCAATCGTGGGAAAGTATGCAGCTTAACTTGCCTATTACACCGATTACAGATTTAAAAGTACATCAAGGAGATTTAATTGTGTCAACTTCAGGTAGAGGTTTTTGGATTTTAGATGATTTAGGGTTATTAAATCAATATAAAAATACCTCTGGTGATGTAAAATTATTTACTCCAGAACCTGCGTTGGATGCTGTTTGGGGAAGCCAACTTAATGGTAATGGATCTGATGGAACTAATACTTTTGAAGGTGTTAATCCAGCTAATGGAATGATTATTTACTATGAGTTGCCAAAGCTTGATAAAAATGATGAGGTTACTCTAGAAATTAGAAATAGTAAGAATAAAGTTGTAAATACAATTAGTTCGAAAAGAGACCCAAAATACAAACGTTGGGATGGTGGACCACCACCTGCTACAACACTTTCTAAAAAAGAAGGTTTGAACCGTTTTGTTTGGGATTTTCGTTATCCAATCATGTCTGGAATTCCTGATGCTTATATTGAAGCCAATTTTAGAGGTCATCGTACCATTCCTGGAACATACAAATTAACCTTAAAAATTGGTGATAAAGTGGTTACTATTGATGCTGTTATAAAAGAAAATCCTTTATATGATACTAAACCAGGACAATATGAAGAATATGATAATATGATGAAAACAATGGAATCTAATTTAACCGAAATGCACGATATGGTTAATGTGTTGTTT
>CALZKX010000240.1 GCA_945788155.1 uncultured Flavobacteriaceae bacterium | reverse complement strand
TTAGCTTATCAATTTAAAAAGCAAGGTTTAAATGTGGTGTTAGGTGCAGCCGATACCTTTAGAGCAGCAGCCATCGACCAATTACAAGTTTGGGCAGATCGTGTGGATATCCCAATTGTAAAGCAATCTATGGGAAGCGATCCTGCTTCGGTAGCTTTTGATGCGTTACAGTCTGGAGTTTCTCAAAAAGCCGATGTGGTTATTATTGATACTGCAGGACGTTTACATAACAAAGTTAACTTAATGAACGAGCTCACCAAAGTAAAACGTGTCATGCAAAAAGTAGTTGACCATGCACCTCATGATGTGTTATTGGTGTTGGATGGTTCAACAGGGCAAAATGCTTTTGAACAAGCAAAACAGTTTACAGCAGCAACCGAAGTAACATCGCTGGCAGTGACTAAACTGGATGGTACAGCCAAAGGTGGTGTAGTTATTGGTATTAGTGACGAGTTTCAAATTCCAGTAAAGTATATTGGAGTTGGTGAAGGCATTGAAGATTTACAAGTATTTAACAAATACGAGTTTGTAGATTCGTTCTTCAAATAGTTTTGTCACATTGAGCGCTGTCGAAATGTCTTAATATGAGTTATAACATCTACCATAATCTAACAATAAATACATCTCCAAAAGAGGTGTTTGATGCGGTTTCTTTGCCACAGCATTTAGATAATTGGTGGACGTTAAAAAGTTCTGGAAAACCTGAATTACAAGCAGAATACAACTTAAACTTTACTGACCAATATAAATGGTTTTGTAAAGTATCCAAAGTAAATCCAAATGAGTCCTTTCATTTAAAAATGATAAAATCTAATGATGATTGGAATCCAACGACGTTTGGTTTTGATTTAGAGGAAGTGAAAAATGGAACGTTGTTGAAGTTTAGCCATGTAAATTGGCTAAAGGAGAATCATCATTTTAGACATTCTTCGTTTTGTTGGGCTTTGCTGCTTAATGGCTTAAAAAACTATTTGGAAAAAGGAGACATTATTCCTTTCGCTGAAAGGAATTAGTCATTAAAATAATTAGTACTTTTATTCAAAACACTAATTATGCGTCATATTCTATTTTTTCTTCTAATCGCCCTTTTAGTTTCATGTAAAAACGATACACCTTCAAACATTATTGCCAAAAGGGAAGTCGCTCCAGTTGTTAGGGATTCAACCGATTTTAGAGAGTTTCGAGTATTGGATTCAAGATACATTAGTAAGGATGAATTATGGAAGCCATTCAACAAAGATTTAAAAGATTTTTCCGAAGAAGCTTATAATACCCTAAAGCCGCTTGTTTTAGAACAAAATATTCCAACACTTCAAAAGCATATCATAAATGGTGATTTATCTTATGAAAAACTAACCAAGTTTTATTTATACCGCATACGAAAGTTTGATAGGGAAAATGACTTATCGTTAAATTCTGTGATAGCTTTAAATCTAAAAGTAATCAAGCAGGCTAAGCAAAAAGATAAAGAATTTAAAAAAAACAAAAAGGTTAAACATCCAATTTTTGGGATGCCAATTTTATTAAAGGACAACATCAATGCCTTTGGAATGCCAACCACTGCAGGTGCAGTAGCTTTACAAGATAATATTGCTGATGATGCCTTTATTACAACACGATTAAAAAGCAATGGCGCACTCATTTTAGGAAAAGCAAATTTAAGTGAATGGGCTTATTTCTTTTGTGGTGATTGTCCAAGTGGTTATAGTGCCATTGGAGGACAAACCTTAAATCCTTATGGCAGAAGAATAATGGATACAGGAGGTTCAAGCTCTGGCAGTGGAGTGTCTGTTGCTGCAAATTTTAGTGTTGGAGCTGTTGGTAGCGAAACGTCTGGTTCTATTTTGTCGCCTTCTAGTTCTAACTCTATAGTAGGATTAAAACCTACTATTGGTTTGTTGAGCAGAAGTGGTATTGTGCCAATTTCTTCCACGTTGGATACACCTGGACCAATGACTAAAAACGTGATTGATAATGCCATACTTTTGGATGCTATGAGCGGTTTTGACGATTCTGATTCCAAATCAATAAAAAGTCAAGTTGCAAGTTATTCAAATGAATTGCCTGAAAGTAGTATTGAAGGAAAACGATTTGGAGCTTTTAAACGATTTATGGAAGATTCTTTATATGTTGCGGCTATTAATGTTTTGCGTAATAAAGGTGCTGAGGTGGTTGAAGTTGAGGAGGTAGAAGTAGAACGTTCAGGATTTATTAGCTTATTGAATCTTGATATGAAAAAAGATTTGCCAGAATATCTAGCTAATCATGCGTCAAACGTTGTTGAAATCACTTCGGTTCAAGACGTGATAGATTATAATAATTTAGATTCTTTAAATCGTGCACCTTATGGTCAAAGATTATTCAAAGGTATTGTTGATGATCCTGGAAGTTTGCAATATTTGGACTCTATTAAAACGGACTTAATAACAAAGAGCAGACTGTATTTTAATACACCTTTTGAAAAACAAAACCTTGATGGGTTTTTATCAATAAATAATTTCCATGCTGGTTGGGCAGCCACTGCTGAGTATCCTGCATTAACAGTGCCAATGGGTTATCAAGATAATGGTCGCCCAAGAGGGTTAACTTTTATTTCTAAACCCTTAAACGAAAGAGATTTGTTGGAATGGGCTTATGTGTACGAGCAAGCATCCAAAAAGCGTGAGGTTCCTGTAAATTATAATTAATTAACGTTAGTTCGATATAAAAGTCATTGACTATAAGCTGATAGAAGTAAAAACACCCCTAATGAGCTTCGCTCGGTATCTTCAACAAAAGCTGTCGCTTTTATCTCGATAATCCTCAAGGGGACAATGTCATCTTTGGGAATTCCTCCCTTGAGGGAGGAGCAAGGAGG
>CALZKX010000239.1 GCA_945788155.1 uncultured Flavobacteriaceae bacterium | reverse complement strand
TAGAAACCTGTATTCTGATTCTAGGAGGACTAGAGAAGAAAATGTCGATGTGTTAACTGCCAATGTGGATTTTGAAAAATCTCTATCGGAATCTTCCAGGTTATTTTATGGCGCAGAATATATCTATAACACTATTGGTTCCAAAGCAAAACAAACCTTTTTATCTACAGGAGACTCACAACCAATTGCAACGAGGTATCCTCATGGTTCTACTTGGCAATCAATAGCATCATACATAAGCTATAAATATAAACCCAATAAAAAGTTTACATTTCAGTCAGGCATAAGGTTCAACCACATTGCAATTAAAGCCAATTTAGAAGAAAATAACGCCTTTTTAGATCTACCTTTTAGCGATGCCAGTATTAACACAGGTGCTTTTACAGGAACAGCAGGTATAAGTTGGTCTCCCAATAAAACAATAGTTTGGAAATTAAACACATCCACCGCATTTAGGGCTCCAAACATAGATGATGTGGGCAAAATATTTGATTCGGAACCAGGCTCTGTCGTCGTACCAAATACCAATTTAAAATCTGAATATGCTTATGGTGGTGAATTAGGTTTGGTCTTGAGCATTAATGACAATCTAGTTTTTGATTTAGCAACCTATTATACCTATTTAGACAATGCACTGGTTAGAAGGGATTTTGTGGTAAATGGACAAACTCAAATTATGTATGATGATGAATTGAGTGATATACAAGCCATACAAAATGCATCTAAAGCATGGATTTATGGTTTTGAAGCTGGTGTAAAAATATATTTTAGCGACAATTTAAAATTAACATCTCAGTACAGTGTTGTTGGAGGGACCGAAGAAGATAAAGATGGAATAGAAGTTCCGGTTAGGCACGTAGCACCCCGTTTTGGAAACACACATTTGGTTTGGGAAAAAAATAAATTGAAATGGGACGCCTTTATAAATTATAATGGCGAGCTATCTAACAACCAATTAGCATCTTCGTTAGCAGATTATATTTTTGCGCTAGATGCCAACGGTAAACCGTATGCTCCATCTTGGCATACTCTAAACTTTAGGTCTCAGTACCATATAAGCCCATCAACAACTGTAGTAGCTACCATCGAAAACATTACAAATCAGTTATATAGACCTTATTCTTCTGGCATTGCAGCTCCGGGAACAAATGTCATCCTTTCTCTAAAGTATAGTTTATAAAAACAAAATTAAGGAGTTCACCAGCACTTTTTTATGTCTATATTTAACACTAAGATTAATATTTTTTAATCGCTTTTTTAGTAATTACATAACTGTTGTTAAGTGTTACTTTTGCAATATAAGCTGCTTGACTTAAGTTGGACAACTTCAAGGTTTCATCTTTAATATTTACTTCAAAATCATACAAGATACGCCCTTGAAAATCAATAATTTTAATATTATTTATTTTGTTGGGTGCATTTAATTTAAACTGGACATCACCATTGTTGTGCTCAATGATTGAAAGTGTGTTTTTATCAATTTCACTATTTATTGATAATGCTTCTTCCCTAAATACAATTTCGAAACGATCGTTAAACTCACCAACTTCCGAAGTGAAATTGTAATCACTCACTTTTAAATCATGAAGTTTGTTTAGGAAATTATCTTTTAAATAAACGACATTGGTATTTAAAAAATCACCTTCAAATTGCGAAATAGATAAAGTGTATATTGTTGGTACATCGATTGATGTGCTATAGCCAATATGTATGACTTCATCTTTATTGATGCTATTTAGATCTTTTCCCTGAATTGCAAATTTTTTGGCTTCATTTTCGATGGTTGAATATAGTATAGCAGAAGCATCAGATGATATGTTTTTTGGTGCATCGTAATACATTCCATCATTATTATTGGAAGCCCCTTTAACATAACCAACTAAAATTTGATTAAAAACGCCATTATCCGATGTTAAATTCAGCCATAATTTATTGGATTCATTCTTTTTACTTGCTCTAAAAAATAAGTTATTGTTTCCTGTAACTCGCATAGAATTATTAAAAACCACATTTGCAGAAACAATATTTCCAGGAATTAAAGGGTCTCCGTCAGAAAAATAAGAAGCAGCCGCATTGTTATCCATTGAGACAAAAAATCCTTGACCAGATGATATAAAATTATTAGGAACTAATCCATCGCCTCCAGCAGAATTTCCAGTTCCATTAATTACTGCATAATCTGAAGTAGCAAAATTTAAATTCTCATTACCATTGGCAGTCGCCGAAGGATTAGTGTTTTGCGACCATAAAAAGATGGCTCCAGAGATTGAAGGAGAAAGTTCAGTATTTGTGTCTAAAATAGTATTTGCCATAAGAAATGATGTAGCATCTATAGCTGAAGGATAAGGGTTGCCTATAAAATTCCAGTTATTGTCATTGATTTCTTCATCATTTCTATAAACAGGAACAGTAATAACGCCATTATTGAAACGACCGTTAAATGAGTAAACAAATTGGTTTCCGGGAGAAAAATTAAATATTAATTCGTCGTGTGTTGTCGCATAACCTACTCCAGGAATCATGATGTTTCCTGCGTTTGCATATACCCAATCATTACCATCATCATCAATATCATCTTGTCCATCAGCAGTGGCATTATCATTATTAGTTTCGGTTGTTGCATCTAAAAAGTTTTTGGCATTAAACCAAAAACGCCTTCTAATATCAGAATCTGATAAAGCACTCCCTATTGTTTCATTTTCAACAGGAGAGCTCCAATAAGTATATTCATACCAATTATTTGCAGACGCCGTTTTTTTATTAACAGTTATTGTTCCATTATTGGTCACAGCACTGTCATCATTAATTTGCACAACAGCTCCTTGTGGTTGCACAATGATGTTTCCATGGACAATGATGTCGTTTTCTACTTCAACATAATAACCATTAGCAATAGTTAATGTTTTGTCTGTATTAACTATTAAGTTGCAAGCAGCAACACTTCCATTTGTTGCGGTATCATAGTTTTCGTTTATTATTACAGGATCGTTTAAAGTTGGAGTCCCAACAGGATTCCAGCCTCCAGATTCCCAAGTATATGCAGTGCCTCCATAACAAGGTATTGAGGTAACCGCTCCATTAAATTCAAATCTTTCAAGACCAAAGAGACCTCTTGATGCACCACCCCAAGCGTATACCCTAAATGTAATAGAGGACGAAATATTTTGGTATTCGGGAGCAGACAAATCAATAACGTTAATTCCTGTTAAGGTTGGACTGCCAATATCGGTTGTAAATCCATCTAAACTACTCTTAATAGAAATATTAGTTGGAGATGGATCATAGAAGCTTATTGTTTTTCCTGTATAGGTAAAGTTGACAAAATTTATTTCTTTACCTGGGTTTGGTGTTAACACAAACTCAAAATAGTCATCAGGATGAAATATTACATCCCAGTTTTTGGCTATATAAGTGTTTAGTCTAAACAGTGGTGCAGCACTTGCATCCTGTCCAATGTTTGACCCTCTTCCAATTCCAGAAACCGTAATATTGGGATCTACATACTGCCCATTGGTATATGGGTTTGAAGCAGAGGGATCTTCGTCGATTATTTCATTTAAAAAAATAGCCTGACCAGAGCTAAAGTATAGAGCCCAAAAAAGAAGTATAAATGTAATTTTATATTTCATTTGCTATTAATCCGATAAAACAAAATAGAAGGGCGACTATTTATATAATGAATACAAATATATTTATAAACCTTGTCTTATTGTTGTGGAAAAACCATAGACTTGCTGTGGGAAAGCCGTAACTATTAGTAATAACAAGTCGTTGAAGAAGTTTTTGACCAATGACAAAATTCTTTAGAAAAATCCAATAGTAACTACTAGTAGTTTGTTCTTATATAGGAGAAATCCTCGAATTTTTTAATGCTAAACGTTAGTTCTTTTACGCATCTCACTTGGAGGGGTTCCATACTCTTCTGTAAAAGAGCGTGAAAAATAGGAAAGGTCTTTAAACCCGACTTCATAACCAATTTCTGAAATATTGAGATCTGTACCCATCAATAATGTTTTAACTTTTTGAAGTCTTAAACTCCGAATATATAAGGATGGGGATTTACCAGTGAGCTTTTTCACCTTTCGATAAACTTGAGCACGACTGATTCCTATAGCTCTACAGAGCTGAAACATGCTAAAACTCGAATCATTCATTTTTTCATCAACAATAATTTTTAATTTTATCAAAAACTCATCTTCTTTAGCTTCAGGAATAATGCTGATTGTATTTATATCAGCTTCACTCAGTGCTATTTTTGATCGCCTTCTTTTTCTAATCAAAAAATAGAACAAAAATCCGATAAGCACTAGCCCAAAGAAAAAGATGTAGTAATTTTGTTTAGTAATTGGTTTATTTTCTAAAGCTTGCTCTATTCAATAACTTAACGGAAAAAAGCAGATATATTTTCGATTTTTTTGAATTTTAAGAAAGTAAAAGCCGAAAAATCATATTGCGGAATTTTTAAAATTACGCTGGAATTTGACTCAAATGTTGACCAAAAATCACAGCGGATTTTTCAGCAAGTTTGAGGAATCAAAATCTGAGTTGAAAACAAAAAACCGAACTGTATGTGGAATTTAGCAATCCCGATAACTATCGGAAGCGGAATCTAGTAGAATATTAAAAACTCTGAAAAAAAAACTACTATGGGCAACACCGTATAAAAATAATTGCTACTTTAGTGCTTAACCAAAGGTAATTGCAATTTTGTTATACAAACCCGTTGCAGAGATTAAGGTAATCTAAACTAATAAGACTAACATAAACACTTAACAATATGAAAAAAGCAATCATCTTATTTTTTATTATCTTTATTTATACCAACTCATTTTCACAAGTGGGTATAGGAACGAATAATCCGAACGCAACGCTGGAAGTAGTAGGAGAGCCTTCTGAGGTTGGAGTTTCAGATGGAATTATAGCACCTCGAATTTCAAGAGCTGATTTGATTGCAAAAACAGGTTATTCCGTAAGTCAAACAGGTGCAATTGTTTATATTACTGATTTAAGTGGAACTGTGAATACTGCAAGCCAAAACATTACAGAAATAGGCTATTATTATTTTAATGGCACAAGTTGGAAATCAATGAATAGTAGCGGTTTTAAATTTATTTTTGGAGATACTAAACAAGGTTTTCAATCCACAGATCATAGCGGCTGGATAAAATTAGATGGGCGTTTAATCTCTACGCTATCATCCACACAACAAACCAAAGCTATTGCCTTGGGATTTAATACAAATTTACCCGATGCGACAAATGCCTATCTCTCTCAAAATGGATTAACTATTGGAAGTGTCACAGGTAATAATACTAAAACTATTGCACAAAATAATCTCCCTAATGTAGCACCAACAATACTTATAAATAATGCTGGTGACCATTCTCATGCTTTTTCAATTAGTTCCAACGGTTCTACAGGTGGTGGTACTAGAGCTGTGTTTAATATAACTGGTGTTACTGATAATAATCCAAATCTGGGTGCTGGACCTACTGCGTCAGCTGGAAATCATACACATACTGCAACTGTAACTAGTATAAATGGTGGAGTTGCTCAAGTTCAATTAGATATTACACCGAAAAGCTTGAGTGTAAATACATTTATTTATTTAGGCGAATAATTAACCTCTGCCAACATTGTATAAAAATAATAGCGGCTTAATCGCTAAAACGAAAGTAAGTAAATATAAAAAAGATACGTGTTTAACTGAAAAGTAAGTGCATTTTTATCGCTACTATTCTTATACTAGACCGATGAAACACATTCATAATCATAAAATTTAAAAATATCAAATTTTTGATAAACAAAATACTGAATGAATCACTCAACCTCTAAAAAAACAACAAAACAGCAGCAACGTTTAAATAAAAAAAAGTTATTTATATTGCTGTTAATAAAAGGCTATTGACTTTTTATAACTTAAATATTTTAAAACCCAACCGATGAAACATTTTTATTTTCTCCTTAGTTTAATTTCTATCTCAGCCAATGCTCAAGACATCAATTTAAATATTAGTTCTGGTAATTCCATTTACATATCAGCCAATAACTCAGTACAAATACATGGTATGGAACTTTCTCCTAGTGCCGCTTATACTTTAACAGAAAATATCATCACTAAATCTGCAACTCCAATTAACGCTAATAGTATTAACAGAGTTTATAATGTTTCATCACCTTTACTAAGTTACCAAGGAAACCTTGTGTTTAACTATGAAGACACCGAGTTAAACGGTGTTAGTGAAACAAATCTTGTGATGCTTATTAAAGATAGTGCAGGTAATTGGAATGCAACAGGAAGCGTTTTAAACACAACTTTAAATACCTTAACAAACATTTTTGCTTCAACTATAGATATTTATGGGGTAACAGCATCAGATAATATCTCACTAAATATTACAGAATTTGATAATATCAATTTAAATATTTACCCAAACCCTGTTTTAACAAACCTAACTATTACTTTCAAAAACCCTATAGATATAACATTTTATGATATAGCAGGTAATCTAATATTAAATACAAACAATACCTCTATAGATGTTTCACATCTTAGTTCTGGTGTTTATTTTTTAAAAATAATAGACTTAAACACTAACAAACAGACGTATAAAAAAATTATTAAAGACTAAGCCATCCTTAAAATCAAAATTATGAAACGTATTTTGCTTATTCTTACATTATTACCTTTTATAGGTTTTTCTCAAATCGGCATAAACACCAGTATACCCAATGCTTCTTCGGTTTTAGACGTAACTGCTACAGATAATGGCGTACTCTTGCCTCAAATAGACCTACAAAACGTAGATGACGCCACCACGATTACCAGTCCAGCTACCAGTTTATTGGTATGGAACACAGGAGCTACTTGGGGAGATGCTGCGTATTATTACAATAGTGGAACTGCTGCCTCTCCCAATTGGAGTAAATTTTCAAGCCTCTGATGATGTGTCCACATTTACTGAAGGAGATATAAAGCAAGGAATGCAAGCCAGTGGCCATACTGGATGGATTATACTAGATGGTCGTGCCATTAATACTCTTACAGCAACACAGCAAACGGCAGCAACAGGATTAGGGTTCGTCGGTAATTTACCTGATGCTACAGATAAAGTATTGATGAGCCGTAGTGGTGGTGCTTTAGGAAATATTGTAGGTAATAACTCCGCTACTCTTGTTCAGGCTAACCTGCCTAATGTGAATTTTACAGGGGTAAGTAGTACAGCAGGAACACATTCTCATGATATGACATTTAGGATGTGGCATACAAGTGCGTTTAATCATAATCATTTGACCAACAATACTGAGTTTGCTCAAAGAATAGGTTCTGATGCAAATGGGTCACTTGGCTATACAGATAGTGTTAAGACAACAGATACAGAGCCACTTCATTCACACAATATATCGGTGCCGAGTGGTGGAACTGGAGCAGGGATAGATATAACTCCAAGCTATTTGCAAATCAATACTTTTATTTATTTAGGCGAGTAATAAAGTGATGAAACGTAATTCTATGAAGTTGTTCAAATTCAGATTCGCAGGTTGAAAAATGAATTAATTTTTCGCATAATCTCGTTATTCTCTCTAACAATGGCTCGGTGGTTATGGCAGGTGGATTTGGTACAACCATTGTACCTTTTAATCAAACGGAAAAGAACACCTATAATTGGTTTGATCTAAAGAATTCCTCGAGGTTCTACCTCGGGGTTATTCATTGCGTTAACCCTGTTACTGTTTTATAAATAGTTTGATTTTTTTAGCTTAAAAAAATCGAATACTGAAAATAGGAAAACGTAATTTAGCTGGATAAGTTGAACTCTGAAAAACAACGAAATGGCAACACCGTGTATAAAAAATTGCTAAATTAGTGCTTAATCAAAAGGTCGTTGCACGTTTGCTACGTCTGATTTTCCTTCGGAAGATCCTCGCACGCAAACCCGCAACTATTCTTATACAAACACATTTCAAACATTATGTATAAAAATGACAAAGTAATTAGACGTTACAGCGAACCTTTTAAATTAAAAATTTTAGCCGAACTTACAACCGGAAAACATACAAAGAGCAAACTTTGTAAACTCTACTCCATTGCACCTACAACCGTAAACGAATGGATTAAAAAGTATAATCGTAAAGATTTAATGAACACCAGAGTAAAAGTGGAAACTAAAGACGAAATATCTAGAATTAAAGCACTTCAAAAAGAAAATGAACAGC
>CALZKX010000238.1 GCA_945788155.1 uncultured Flavobacteriaceae bacterium | reverse complement strand
GGTGAAACCTTTAGTAGTGCAGCTGGCGAATTTTCTAATCAATTAATAGAAATGTACACGTCCAGTTTAGGTGATTGGTCGTACATAATTATTGGCATTGCTGCTTTTACTACCATGTTTAGTACAACACTTACCACATTAGATGCTTCACCAAGAGCTATGCATAGATCAACACAGCTACTTTTTAAAGGAACATTTAAAAACGGATTCTTAACTTGGATATTTATTCTTGCTTTTGGGACTGTAATGATATTTTTTGTTTTTGCTTCAGAAATGGGCTTACTTGTTAAAATAGCGACCATACTATCCTTTTTAACAGCTCCTTTCTACGCCATAATAAATTATAAACTAATTAGCAGCAAACATACTCCTAAAAATGCAAGACCTTCATTAACAATGCATGTTTTAAGCTGGTTAGGCATTATCTTTTTAATAGGGTTTAGTATTTATTATCTAACTACTTTATAAACCGTTTTTAATTCTATACTTCGTATCTTTGCAAGCATATTTATAAAACATGAGTACCAAATCAATTACAACTGAACGTCAACCAAAACCAAAATGGCTTAGGGTAAAACTACCTACAGGTAAAAAGTATACCGAATTAAGAGGATTGGTAGACAAGTACAAGTTAAACACTATTTGTACCTCTGGAAGTTGTCCTAATATGGGCGAATGTTGGGGAGAAGGAACTGCTACTTTCATGATTCTAGGTAATATTTGCACACGTTCTTGTGGTTTTTGTGGTGTAAAAACTGGGAGACCTGAACTAGTAGATTGGGATGAACCTGAAAAAGTGGCGCGTTCTATAAAAATCATGAACATTAAGCATGCCGTTTTAACAAGTGTAGATAGAGACGATTTAAAAGATATGGGAAGCATTATGTGGGCAGAAACTGTAAAAGCTGTTCGAAGGATGAATCCTAAAACCACAATGGAAGCTCTAATTCCTGATTTTCAGGGAATTGAAACGCATTTAGACAGGGTTTTAGAAGTTGCTCCCGAAGTTATTTCTCATAACATGGAAACCGTTCGTCGTTTAACACGAGAAGTACGCATACAAGCTAAATACGATAGGAGTTTAGATGTTTTAAAATACTTAAAAAACAATGGACAACGCAGAACCAAAACAGGCATTATGCTTGGTCTAGGAGAAAAGCGTGAAGAAGTTATAGAAACGCTTCATGAGTTAAAAGAAGCCAAAGTAGATGTTGTAACCATTGGGCAATATTTACAACCTAGCAAGAAACATTTGCCTGTAAAGCAATTTATAACACCAGACCAATTTCAAGAATACAAAGAAATAGGATTAAGTCTTGGTTTCCGTCATGTAGAAAGCAGTGCTTTGGTGAGGTCATCATACAAAGCTCAAAAACATATTAATTAAGCATGATTAATGTTGCTATAAACGGTTTTGGTAGAATTGGAAGACGTGTATTTAGATTACTACTAGACAATACTAATATTAAAGTGGTTGCGATTAATGATCTTGCCGATAGCAAAACGCTTAGTCATCTACTTAAATATGATAGCATACACGGTGTTTTACCCAACAATATCTCTTTTGGTAATGACCATATTATTATAGAAGACAACAAAATAAATCTACAGAATAAAGAACATCCAAAACTAATTAATTGGAAACCTTTTAATGTTGATGTTGTTATTGAAGCTACAGGAAAATTTAAATCTGTTAACGATTTAAACCATCATATAAACAATGGTGCTACTAAGGTTATTTTATCAGTTCCTCCAACAAACGACTCCATAAAAACAGTAGTTTTAGGTGTTAATGAAAATATTTTAAGTAAAAGTGATGTGATAATTTCCAATGCTTCATGTACCACAAATAATGCGGCTCCAATGATAGATATTATTAATAACCTATGCGGTATTAAACAAGCATACATCACCACCATACACTCTTACACAACAGACCAAAGCCTACACGACCAACCTCATCGTGATTTACGACGTGCAAGAGCAGCAGGACAATCTATTGTACCAACAACTACTGGAGCAGCAAAAGCGTTAACAAAAATTTTTCCAGAATTATCAGAAGTTATTGGAGGTTGTGGCATTAGAGTACCTGTAGCCAATGGATCGCTTACAGATATTACCTTTAATGTAAAGAAAAACGTAACTGTAAATGAAGTTAATGAGGCATTTAAAAGAGCAGCCAAATCTAAATACAAAGGCATCTTAGAATATACTCAAGACCCAATAGTATCTATAGATATTGTTGGAAACACACACTCTTGTATTTTCGATTCGCTTATGACATCTGTTATAGGTAATATGGTTAAAATTATTGGATGGTACGATAACGAAACTGGATATGCAAGCAGAGTTATCGATTTAATCACTAAATTAGAAGACTATTAATTTATCGATTAAATGCATATTTTTTTCAAAAAAGTGCATTTTGTCGAATAAATTGTTATATTTGTCGATAAAACGACCTAAAAATGTCCCAAATCAAATATTACATATTTGTTTTTTTAGTCTTATTAACAACTAATTTTTACCCTCAAGATAGAATTGAGGACGATGTTGCTTTAGATCAAAATAAAATTGAATTCTACTTAGACGAAGCCGATAGAGAAACTCAGCAATCCAGTTATTATAAAGCTGTTACTATTCTTGAAAAAGCACTGGTTCTTGCAGAAAAAATAGAGAGCGATAAATTTCAGGGTATTATATACTCTAAAATTGCAAATTTATATTTTAATTTAGAAAAATATAAGGAAGCCAATTTCACCATTATCAAGGCAATGACTATTCAAAGTAGAATTGATGACAAAGTCAATCTTGCCGTATCTCGATATACTTGTGGAGTTATTTATTTAGCACAAGGAGATTATACTAACGCTTTAGATTATTTTAAATCTGCCAAAACAATCTTTGAAGAAGAAAATTACAATGAACTTGTAGCAAAAGTTACACTTAACGAAGCAAAAGCGCATATTGCTCAAGACCATCTAACCGAAGCCAATGCATTGGTGGATAAAGCTATTATTTTGTCCAAACAATACAAATTACCAGTCATACAAAGTTCGGCGCTAATTAAAAGTGCAGCTATTGCTTGTAAAGAAGGTAAATACAATAGAGCTCTGGCTCAAGCAACTGAGGGATCTAATCTTGCAAAAGCCAATGGAAGCCTTAATGTTTTAAATGAAAGCTATAAAGTGTTAAGTAGCATTTATGAAGAAACTGGCAATTATCAATTAGCCAATAAAAATTTAAACCTATTTATTAACCTCAACGATTCTATTATAAATATTAGAAAGGAGCATTTAATAGCAGAAAAAGAAATTATCGACGCAGATAAAGATACCTTAATACAAACACAAAAAGAGCAAATTAAAGAAAAAAACGAATCCGATAGTTTAAACAGGCTAACAACCATTTTAAGTGTTGGATTAATAACAATCCTGTCGTTACTTACTTTATCATTATACAAAAACAACAATATTAGGCTAAAAACCAATAATATGTTGTATCGTAAAAATGAAGAACTGTTAACCGAAAAAGAAAGAGCCGAAATTGCTGCTAAGACCAAAACAAATTTCTTATCTACAGTGACACACGAGCTAAGAACCCCTTTATATGCAGTTACTGGTTTAACCAATATGTTATTAGAAGAAAACCCGAGACCAGAGCAAATGCAACATTTAAAATCTCTTAAATTTTCTGGTGATTACTTATTGACTTTTATTAATGATATCCTTCAAATAAATAAAATTGAAGCCAACAAAGTAGAGCTGGATCCAGAGGTTTTCAATCTAAAAACCAAAGTAGAAAATGTTATTGCTGCATTAAATAATTCTGCTCAAGATAATAATATATTTATCCATTTTGAATACGATAAAAAGCTACCTGAAATATATAATGGTGACCAATTAAAAATTTCGCAAATTCTTATCAATCTTATTGGTAATGCCATAAAATTCACTAAAGATGGAGATATTTGGGTAAAAATGACACAATTGGGAGTTAAGGGTAAAATGCACTCCATTCGCCTAGAAATAGAAGATAACGGTATTGGAATTACTAAAGAAAAACAAGAAAGTATGTTTGAAAGTTTTTCACAAGGATCTGTTCAAATTAATCGAAAATACGGTGGAACTGGTTTAGGACTTTCAATTGTAAAAGGCTTGGTTAAAATATTAAATGGTAAAATTTATTTAAAAAGCGAATTGGGTAAAGGGACAAGCTTTTTTGTAGAAATACCTTTAGAAGAAGCCAAAGAAGTAACCAATATAAAAAAGAGAGATTACGCAAAAGATTTAAATAACCTAGATTTAGAAAATGTGAGAATTTTAGTAGTAGAAGACAACAAAATCAATCAAATGATCACTAAAAAAATCTTGAACAAGATGAACTTAGTTTGTGATTTGGTTGACAACGGTGAAGACGCTGTTGAAAAAGTGAAAGAAGTGGAATATGATGTTGTTCTAATGGACATTCATATGCCAGGAATTAGTGGTTTAGAAGCTACTAAGCAAATACGTGCGTTCGACAAAGAGCTTACTGTTTTTGCCCTTACAGCTGTAACACTTGAGGATAAAATGCCTGAGTTTGAAGAAGCTGGATTTAACGATATTATATCAAAACCGTTTAAGCAAGAAGACTTTGAGAAAAAATTATATGAAGCATTAAAAGAAAACAAAACTTCAGCTTCTGCTTAATGTTTTGCACAAAAACCCAATAGTATATTATTAAATTTTTCATGCTCAAAAACACGAGTCTCAATTGGTAAATAATAAAGTTCATTATTAGATAATCTACCTTTTAATTTTGTAAAATCCTTTTCTGTAGTAACAATTAATTCTTTTTTATTTAAAGCTTCAATATCTTTATCAATAAAAATATGATGGTCTTTAAAATTAAGGTGTTCAAATTTGTAGCCTCCATCCTTCAAAAAATTCACTAACGGTGTTGCATTAGCAATTCCAGTCACTAGAGTGAAATTAGTTCGCTTCAACTTGCTTAAGTCAATACTTCCTTTATTTGAGTAAATACGCTTAGAATAGTCAATAGTGCTAAAAAAAACTTCTTGATTTGGCTTTGGTTTTAATCTCTTCTTAATACTCTCACGCTCCTCTATAGTAATAGCTTCAGGACATTTTGTTACCACAATAATATTCGCTCTTTTGGCTCCACCTTGTGGCTCACGTAAATCTCCTGTTGGCAAGGTTATATCGTCAATGTATAATTTACTGTAAGACGTTAATAAAATATTTAATCCTGCCTCAACTTTTCTATGTTGAAAAGCATCATCTAATAATATAACATCAGGATTTTTTAAGCTTTGTAATTTTGAAATACCCTGTTGCCTATTAGCATCAACACATACAGTAATATCTTTAAATTTTTTGTAGAATTGATAAGGCTCATCTCCTATAGTTTCAGCATTTGATGTTGTATCTGCAATTTGAAAACCACGAGTTGAGCGCTTATAACCTCTACTTAAAGTTGCAATTTTATATTTATTTGTTAAAAGTCTTATTAAATACTCTATCATTGGTGTTTTTCCCGTACCACCAACGCTTAAATTTCCAACGCAAATTATTGGAAAGTCAAAGTTTTTAGATTTATATATACCTTTATCATAGCATACATTTCGCAACCAAGTAATTGCATAGTAAACAGGAACAATTGGAAACAGTATTTTTCTTAATAATTTCACAGTTACAAAATCGGGATAATTTTTTAAAATGAGCTGCCAAGATAATCAATTTATATATCATTAGTAATTACACAAGACCTTTTAAAAACAATAAAAACGAACTTGTGAATGTAATTATTTATCTTTGAGCTAAACATCCTTTTTTTATGATTGTACAAGACATAATTAGCTACTTAGAAGAATTTGCTCCATTATCCTATGCCGAAGATTTTGACAATGTTGGCTTGCTGGTTGGCAATAAAAATGCTGAAGTTTCAGGGATTTTGGTAACACTAGACACCATTGAAGCTGTTGTTGATGAAGCTATTGAAAAAAAGTGTAACCTCATTGTTAGTTTTCACCCAATCATCTTCAAAGGCTTAAAACAACTTACAGGTAAAAGTTATGTAGAGCGTGTTGTAATGAAAGCCATTAAGAATGATATTTCCATTTTCGCAATTCATACCGCTTTAGACAATGCACTGCAAGGCGTAAATGATAAAATTTGCGAACAGATAGGGCTTATAAATAGACAAATACTAATTCCTCAAGTTGGCACCATCAAGAAATTGACCACGTATATTCCATTAAATAAAGTTGAAAAACTACGCGAAGCATTATTTACCGCTGGAGCTGGCTCAATTGGAAATTACAATAACTGCAGTTTTAATGTTAAAGGTATTGGCACATTTAACGGAAATGAAAACTCCAACCCAACCATAGGAGAAAAAGGCATTACACAACAAGAAGAAGAAATAAAACTAACAGTAACTTTCCAAAAACATTTAGAGTCAAAAATATTACAGACCCTTTTTAAAAACCATCCTTATGAAGAAGTTGCCTATGAAGTAACGACTCTCGAAAATAAAAACCAACAAATTGGTATGGGAATGATAGGTGATTTTGAAAATGCCATGACCGAAATTAGTTTTTTGCAGCATTTAAAATCCACAATGCAAACTAAATGTGTACGCCATTCTAAATTATTAAGCAAACCTATAAAAAAAGTAGCCGTTCTAGGTGGCTCAGGTAGCTTTGCAATTAATTCTGCAAAGACCTTAGGTGCAGATGTTTATGTGACAGCCGATTTAAAATACCACGACTTTTTTACTGCCGAAAATAAGCTTCTACTTGTTGACATTGGACACTATGAAAGTGAACAATACACAAAAAACCTTTTAGTAGCGTATCTTACAAAAAAAATTCCTAATTTTGCAATCGTTTTATCAAACACAAATACCAATCCTGTAAAGTATTTATAAACATGGCTAAAAAGAAAGAAGTTACCGTAGAAGAGCGATTAAGAGCGCTATACGATTTACAATTAATCGATTCGCGCGTTGACGAAATTAGAAATGTAAGAGGAGAACTTCCTTTAGAAGTACGTGATTTAGAAGATGACGTTGAAGGGTTAAAAACCAGACTTCAAAAATTAGACGATAGTCTTCAAGAATTAGACGAACAAATTAAGTCTAAAAAGAACTTAATTGAAGAAGCTAAAGCACTTATAAAAAAGTACTCCGAACAACAAAAAAATGTTAGAAATAACAGAGAATATAACTCTTTAACTAAAGAAACCGAATTTCAAGAATTAGAAATTCAATTGGCCGAAAAGCACATTAAAGAATTCAATGCTCAAATTGAGCAGAAAAAAGAAGTAATAGACGAAACCAAAG
>CALZKX010000237.1 GCA_945788155.1 uncultured Flavobacteriaceae bacterium | reverse complement strand
ATTTTTACCATGATTGGTATAGAACAGATTTACAGGCAATTGCTATTGTTGGCGATTTTGATGTAGAAGAAATGGAAGCAAAAATAAAAGAGAAATTCTCATCCATTCCTGCGGTTGAAAATGCACCAAAACGCACTATTGTTAAAATTGACGACAATGAAAAACTTTTGTATGATATAGGAATGGATAAAGAGGTCGCTACTGCTAGTATTTCTTTTGGTATTCGTCATAATAAGTCTTTAAAGGGCGAAACAATTATTGATTTAGGTGAAGACCTATTAAACAACATGATTTCAAGTATTTTAGGCACTCGTTTTCAAGAAATTTCCCAAGATCCTGAAGCTCCTTTTATGGCAGTTAGAGCAGGTTTTGGCAATATGACCAAAGCGCATAGTGCATTTAATGTGCAAATTTACCCAAAACCAGAGATGCAACAAGCAGCCTTTAAATTGGCCATGGCCGAAATTAACAGAGCCGTTAAATTTGGTTTTACAAATGCCGAAATCACTCGTGTTAAAGCACAATTTACTAACCGTTATGAAGACCAAATTGCAAAACGTAATGATCGCCCACATGGGCAAATTATTCGATCTATTCAAAAAAATTATCTAGAAAACGCTCATTTAACAGATATCGAAAAGGAATATGAAATTGTAAAAGTGCTATTCAATCTTATCTCACAAGACCATTTGTTAAAAAGAATGCAAGATATGTATACTCAAAAAAACAGAAGCGTGGTTGTTACAGGAGTTGAAGGAAAAAATAACTTGACCGAAGAACAAGCAAATCAAGTACTCAATGAAGTTGAAAATGATGCAACACTACAACCTTATGAAGAGGAAGAAGAAGCGCTATCCTTAATGACAGGAGTTAATTTAGTTCCTGGTAACATCATGACTGAAACGAAAAATGATGTTCTAGGCTTTACAACTTTTACATTAAGTAATGGCGTAAATGTACACTATAAGTTTGCCGATAAGAATAAAAACGATGTAAAACTAGAAGCTATTAGTGATGGAGGAAAATCGTTGTTAAAAATTGATGAGCTACCATCGACTGAAATCGTTGCTAATGTAGTACAACTGTCTGGACTTGGAGAATTTTCAATGACAGACTTACCTAAAGTATTGGCTGGAAAAACAGCAAACACAAGCTTTAACATAACAGAAACTACAGAGTCTATCGTAGGTGCTTCATCAACAAAAGATGTTGAAACCATGTTACAAATGGTAAATTTGCGATTTACAAAACCACGTTTTGATG
Source organism: uncultured Flavobacteriaceae bacterium (assembly GCA_945788155.1). Classification (GTDB taxonomy): domain Bacteria; phylum Bacteroidota; class Bacteroidia; order Flavobacteriales; family Flavobacteriaceae; genus Pontimicrobium. The sequence continues at coordinate 4,370 of CALZKX010000237.1, read as the reverse complement.
AAACAAGCTATAATGTTTTAATGCAGAATATAGATAACTTTTTAACAAGAAGAAGTCAAGATTTACAGTCTAAAATGTCCGATAGCGTTACTACAACTCTCTATGGCAATAACCACTCAACAAAACGTGTTTTTAATAAAGCATTTGTTGAAGATATGAGCTTTAAAAAATCAAAAGCGGTTTACAATAGTAGGTTTAATAACGCTGCCGATTTTAATTTTTTCATTGTTGGTGATGTAGCAAAAAACGATTTAAAACCATTATTAGAGAACTATATTGCAAGTATTCCAACAACAAATATTAAAGAAAATTGGAAAAACAATTCAGTAGAATGGTCTGCTAAAAATGTAGATAAAGATATTTATTTGCCAATGGAAGACCCAAAAAGTTCAGTTCGTATTGCTTATAAAAAGGAAATGCCTCATAACTTAAAAGATGAAATTTTAATGTCTGCTTTAGGTAAAATTCTTCAATTACGTTATACTGAATCTTTACGAGAAGAAGAAGGTGGAACTTATGGAGCAAGTAGCTGGGGTCAGTTGTTTAAAGAACCTAAATCGGTTGCTTATTTATCGGTTAGTTTTGATAGTAATCCAGAGCTGGCTGAAAAGCTCATAGCGATTGTTCATAGTGAAATTGATAAAATTAAAAATGGAAATGTTTTACAAAATGACCTTGATAAAATAACTACAAACCTTTTAAAAGAAAGAGAAGATAGTAAGAGCCTTAATGCATACGAAATGTCGTCGATAAAGAATTTTATATTAGAAGGCTATGATATGAATGCACCAGAAAACTTCGAAAACATTGTTAAATCTATCACCATAAAAGACATTCAAGATATAACAAAAAGGTTGCTGGATGACCATAAATCGTTTGAAATCGTATTTAAGCCTGCCGATTGATAATGTTACGTTAAAATAAAATAGGTTTTAGAAACTTTCGTTCTAATATTCTATTTTTGAACTTCATTAAAACCATGAGGATGAAACATATCGTTATAGTTGTTGCTTTTCTGTTTAGCACCTTACTTTCGGCACAAATTTTTGAGCCTGTAAAATGGGAATTTCAAACTGAAAAATTATCAGAGAATAAGTATCAATTAAAATTCATTGCATTGGTGGACGATGGTTGGGCAATCTACTCACAAGATTTACCTGAGGGTGGTCCAATACCAACAAGTTTCGAGTTTGATGCAAATGGCACTTTTACCTTAATTGATAATGTAGTAGAAAGTGACGAAAACAAAGTCACCAAACACGACCCAGTGTTTGATATGACATTGTCAAAATTTTACAAAAGAGCTGAATTTACACAAATAGTTAAGCTTTCAAGCCCTATTGCAACTATTACAGGAACGCTTAACTTTATGACTTGCGATGATAAGCGATGCTTACCACCAAACGATGTGCCTTTTGAGTTTAAAATTTCAAATAATTTAGAAGAAGACAGCATTCCTCAATTTAATGCAGAAAATTCTCAAATTTTAGACCCAGTTTCATGGCAATTTCAAACCACGAAAGTTAACCAAGACGAATACGATATAATTTTTACAGCTAATATTGACGATAAATGGGCTGTGTACTCGCAATTTGTTGAAGAAGGTGGTCCGCTGCCAACAATTTTTAATTTTGAAGAAAACAGTAACTATCAATTAATAGATGCTGTTGTTGAAAGCGATAAAAATAAAGTCACCAAACACGACAAGGTGTTTGATATGGAAGTGTCTAAATTTTATAACGAAGCCACTTTTACGCAACGTATTAAAATAGTAGGTGACCAATTTGATATTAATGGAACTATCGAATACATGACCTGCGATGATGAGCAATGTATATTTAAACCCGATAACCCATTTAAGTTTCGCTACTCAATTAAAGAAGGCTTGGTTGCTGTTTTAGATAATGATGCTTTTTTTACCGACAATACTGTAATCAATAGCGATGATACAAACATTGCACTTTACGGTATGTCTGTGAACGATATGTCTAAATCGGAAATTAATTGCAATAATGAAGCAAGCTCAATTGCATCAGAAGTAAAAGAGCAAGGAAAATCCCTATGGAGCATATTTGGGCTTGGGTTTTTAGGAGGCCTATTGGCTTTGTTAACACCTTGCGTGTTTCCAATGATACCGTTAACAGTTAGTTTTTTCACAAAAAAAGGTGGCGCAAACAAGAGCTCAGGAATCTATAAAGCACTGCTTTATGGCTTTTTTATTTTTGCAGTCTATGTGGTTTTAAGTGTGCCTTTTCATTTATTAGACTCAGTAAACCCTGATATATTAAATGAAATTTCAACCAATGTTGTGTTGAATGTTATTTTCTTTATCATTTTTATCTTTTTTGCCTTTTCATTTTTTGGTTATTACGAATTGACCTTACCTACAAAATGGACAAATAAAACAACCCAAGGTGAAAATATTGGTGGTGTTTTAGGAATATTCTTTATGGCACTTACACTGGCTATTGTGTCGTTTTCCTGTACAGGACCAATATTAGGATCGTTATTAGCAGGATCACTTACTGCTGATGGTGGCGCTTGGCAACTTACAGCAGGTATGGCAGGATTTGGAGTCTCTTTAGGTTTGCCTTTTGCGCTTTTTGCCATGTTTCCGAATATGTTAAATGCGTTACCAAAATCAGGAGGTTGGTTAAATACAACCAAAGTGATTTTAGGGTTTTTAGAACTAGCATTAGCATTTAAGTTTTTATCAAACGCCGATTTGGTGCAACATTGGGGAATATTAAAATTTGAAGCATTCTTAGGCTTATGGATTATTATATTTGCTGGTTTAGCTTTATATATCTTTGGAAAAATCAAATTCCCACACGATTCTCCAATTAAAAAATTGTCCTTCTTTAGAATTTCCTCAGGAATATTAGTGGCGGCGTTTGTTGTGTATTTAGTCTCTGGATTTAGAGTAAATAAAGAAACCAATACATTCACATCACTTACACTTTTAAGTGGACTTACACCACCAGTAGGTTATAGTTTCCTGAAACCTAACAAATGCCCAAATAATTTAGATTGTTTTAAAGATTTAAAGACAGGAATTGCCTATGCAAAAAAAGTAAATAAACCCATTATTTTGGACTTTACAGGATATGCTTGCGTAAACTGCAGAAAAATGGAAGAACATGTTTGGCCTCTAAGCTCAATTGATGATTATATAAGAAATGATTATGTATTGATTTCTTTGCATGTGGATGATAAAAAACAACTTCCAGAAAGCCAACAAATTGAGGTCCCAAGAATTAATGGAGGTATTAGGAAGTTGGAAAATTACGGACATAAATGGGCACATTTCCAAACGCAATTCTTTCAAACCAATTCTCAGCCTTATTACGTGTTGTTAAATCCTGAGGGTACAAAAATTCTTAATCAACCTGTAGGCTATACACCAAATGAAGAAGAATATGCACAGTTTTTAGAATGTGGGCTAGATGTTTTTAATCAATCTAAAAAAATAGATTTAAATAGTACACCTTAAAAATTTTTAGAAAGGTAACGTAATTCTTTTCACTATTTTTGTACACACTAAATTTTAAGAAGATAATGCCGACACAATTAGAAAAATATTTTCAAAAATTCAGGGAGAACATCGTTGGGATAAACCAAACATTTGAGTCTCCTTATGGCAAAAAAGACATTATTTATGCAGATTGGACTGCAAGTGGACGGCTATATAGACCTATTGAAGAAAAAATGATGAATGTTATTGGCCCTTATGTGGCTAATACGCATACCGAAACATCAATAACAGGATCATCAATGACACATGCTTACCACGAGGCGCGCAACATTATCAAGAAACATGTAAATGCTTCAGAAGATGATGTTTTACTAACAGTAGGCACAGGAATGACAGGAGCAATTAATAAGTTTCAACGTATTTTGGGCTTAAAAGTGTCAGAAAACTTAAAAGAGCATACCGCAATTCCTGAAGAACTTCGTCCTGTCGTTTTTATAACACACATGGAGCATCATTCCAACCAAACTTCTTGGTTGGAAACTATAGCCAAAGTAGAGGTAATCCCATGTAATGAGAAAGGTTTGGTGTGTTTTGAAAGTTACCAAAAACTACTAGATAAATACAAAGACCATCCCATTAAAATAGCAGCAGTAACAGCATGCTCTAATGTTACAGGAATTAAAACCGATTATCACACAATTGCAAAGTTAATCCATCAAAATAATGGGTTGTGTTTTGTAGATTTTGCTTGTTCGGCACCTTATGTTACTATAGATATGCATCCAGAAGATGAAGAAGCCTATTTAGATGCTGTGATGTTTTCACCACATAAGTTTTTAGGAGGGCCAGGAGCATCAGGCGTATTAATATTCAATAAAAAATTATATAAAAATTT
>CALZKX010000236.1 GCA_945788155.1 uncultured Flavobacteriaceae bacterium | reverse complement strand
GCATTATTAGTTACATCGGTAATTTTCTTTTTCTTTTTTAGATCTTTTAGAGCCACTTTTATTTCGATGTTTGTTGTGCTTATTGGTGTTATGTGGACCTTTGGGATTATTGGGTTGTTGGAATACGAAATTACAGTACTTACAGCTTTAATCCCACCTTTAATAATCGTTATTGGCATACCAAACTGTATATTTTTAATAAATAAATATCAGCACGAAGTAAATAAACACGGTAATAAAGCAAAATCGTTACAACGGGTTATTACTAAAATTGGTAATGCCACTTTAATGACCAACGTGACTACTGCATCAGGTTTTGCGACCTTTATTATTACCGAGAGCAAACTTTTAAAAGAATTTGGTACAGTTGCTTCACTAAGTATTTTAGGAATATTCCTTTTATGCCTACTTATTATTCCTATTATTTACAGTTATATGCCAATGCCAAAAGACAAGCATTTAGAGCATTTAAATAAACGTTGGATTAACACTTTTGTAGATTGGATGGAGAGCATGGTTAGGCATAGAAAGATAACTATTTATGCTACAGCACTAATTTTACTGATAGCAAGCATCATTGGTATGTATCAAATTAAAATATCTGGAAGTTTAATTGAAGATATGCCAAAAAACGCTGATTTCTTTAAAGATATTCGCTTTTTTGAAGAAGAGTTTAATGGCATTATGCCTTTGGAAATCATGATTAATACCAACCAAAAAAAGGGAGTGATGAAACTCGCTACTCTAAAACGAATGAATGAGCTTGAAGAGCTTATTACTGAAACTCCCGAGCTTTCCAAACCCATTTCAGTAGTGAGTTTAGTAAAATACTCTAAGCAGGCTTACTATAATGGGAATTCAAAATACTATCAATTACCTACCTCTCAAGAGAATAGCTTTATTCTATCTTACGCAAAAAACTCTTCAACAGATGTAGATTTGCTTAAAAACTTTGTAGATTCCACTGGTCAATTTGCAAGAATTACTACGTTTATGAAAGATAGTGGTATTGATAAAATGGAACGTATTGAAGACAATCTTCGAACCAAAATCGCTAAAGTTTTACCAAAAGACAAATACGATGTCATAATAACTGGGAAAGCTTATTTATTTCAAAAAGGCACAAAATATTTGGTAAACAACCTTATTCTTTCTTTGTCTTTGGCCATTTTCTTGATATCCGTTTTCATGGCCTATATGTTTAGGTCTTTTAGAATGATTATTGTATCGTTAATTCCCAACCTATTACCATTGCTTATTACAGCAGGATTAATGGGTTATTTAGGCGTCCCAATTAAGCCATCTACCATTTTAGTATTTAGTATTGCCTTTGGTATTTCGGTAGATGATACTATACATTTTCTGGCAAAATATAGGCAAGAACTTCAAGCAAATCATTGGCGAATTAAAAAATCTGTTTATGCAGCTTTACGAGAAACTGGCGTAAGTATGTTCTACACCTCAATTGTTCTATTTTTTGGTTTTTCCGTATTTATAATTTCAAACTTTGGTGGCACAGTAGCATTAGGAGCTTTGGTTTCAGGAACACTCCTTTTTGCTATGTTGGCCAATTTATTATTGTTACCATCTCTTTTATTATCATTAGAAAGAAGTATTGCCAACAAAGAAGTGTTGAAAGAACCTCACTTTAGAATTATCCCTGAAGAAGATAAAAATGGCGATAAATAATTTAGAGGAATGCCTTATCTTTGCAGCTTAAATTAAATGAACCATGAAGTTAAGTACCGTTTCAGAATTACTATCGCAAGAAACCACATTAATAGATATTGAAATTAAAGGATGGGTTAGAACCTTTAGAGCGAATCGTTTTATTGCTCTAAATGATGGTTCTACAATCAATAATATTCAGTGTGTGGTAGATTTTGAAAACACCGATGAAGCTATTCTTAAAAGAATTACCACAGGAGCAGCAGTTCACATAAAAGGGCTGTTGGTTGAAAGCCAGGGAAAAGGACAAAATGTTGAAATTCAAGCAACGTCAATAGAAATTTTAGGAGATTCTGATCCTGAAACTTACCCTATTCAACCTAAAAAACATTCGTTAGAGTTTTTACGTGAAAATGCCCATTTACGCACCAGGACTAATACATTTAGTGCTGTGATGCGATTGCGTTCTTCATTATCTTTTGCTATTCATAAGTACTTTAATGACAATGGATTTTATTATATGCACACACCAATAATTACTGGTAGCGATGCCGAAGGAGCTGGCGAAATGTTTAGAGCTACAACTCTAGATGCTAAAAATCCGCCTTTAACTAAAGATGGAAAAGTGGATTACTCTAAAGATTTCTTTGGAAAAGAAACCAACTTAACCGTTTCAGGTCAATTAGAAGCCGAAACCTATGCCATGTCTCTTGGTAAAGTTTACACATTTGGACCAACGTTTAGAGCAGAAAACTCAAATACGTCTCGTCATTTATCTGAATTTTGGATGATTGAACCAGAAGTTGCTTTTATGGATTTAGCTGGTAATATGGATTTAGCTGAAGATTTTATGAAATCTGTGCTAAACTATGTGTTAGAAAACAACAAAGAAGATCTAGCGTTTTTAGAACAACGTTTAATAAACGAAGATAAAACTAGGCCTCAAGCTGAGCGTAGTGAAATGACACTAACCGAAAAGTTACGATTTGTTGTTGACAACAACTTTAAGCGTGTTACATACACCGAAGCTATCGATATTTTAAGAAACTCTAAACCAAATAAGAAGAAGAAATTTAAATATTTAATTAATGAATGGGGAGCCGATTTACAAAGCGAACACGAACGCTTTTTAGTAGAAAAACACTTTAAATGTCCTGTAATTTTATTTGATTATCCTGCTAATATCAAAGCATTTTATATGCGTTTGAATGAGGATGAAAAAACAGTTCGTGCCATGGATATTTTATTCCCAGGCATTGGTGAAATTGTTGGTGGAAGCCAACGTGAGGAACGATTAGAAGTTCTTAAAGAAAAAATGGCTGCATTAGACATTCCAGAAGAAGAGCTTTGGTGGTATCTCGATTTAAGAAAATATGGAACAGCAGTACATTCAGGATTTGGATTAGGTTTCGAGCGTTTGGTAATGTTTGTTACAGGAATGGGCAATATTAGAGACGTAATTCCTTACCCTAGAACACCACAAAATGCCGAATTTTAGTTCTTGCTAAGGCAGAAATTTTTTTAAGAGTCTCAATATTTTTGTTAAATTATTTTCTTCAGCATATATAATATTTTAATAAAACAATCTGCGTAATAACATAATGTAGTTTGTTTTTTTTATTTTTACTCTAAACCCAAATAACACAATGCTTAAGCAGTATTTACAATTTAAATTATCTCAAAAATTATCGCCTCAACAAATCCAGTTGATGAAGTTAAT
>CALZKX010000235.1 GCA_945788155.1 uncultured Flavobacteriaceae bacterium | reverse complement strand
CTCTGGAGCAAAAACCAAAACCCAGATTGACATGACCAACTATAGTGACCAACTCTATTTTGTTAGGTTGACAACAGATAAAGGAACTGGGATGAAAAAAATTGTTTCATACTAGTTTTAAAAAGAGGGAGGCTTTAAAAAAAGCCTCCCTCTTTTTAATATGCTTGCTTTTTTATTTCCTATTTTCGTAAAAATAAGTTTATATTTTATTCCATGGAGAACCAGACCATTATATTAATTGTCATGTCTGTTTACATGGTGTTACTCATTTTTTATGGAATATACCAAGGGAGACAAGTAAAAACAGGTTTAGATTTTGCAATTGCTGGACGTAAATTACCTGGTTGGGTTGCAGCACTTTCTGAAAGAGCTACTGGTGAATCTTCTTGGGCACTTTTAGGCTTGCCTGGAGCAGCTTACGCAACAGGGTTAATGGAAGTTTGGACAGCCATAGGTTGCGTGTTTGGAATTATAGTTGCTTGGGTTTTATTAGCATCTCGATTACGAAATGAAGCAGAAAAATATGAAGTTGATACATTTATTGACTATATAGCCAAGCGCCATGGCGAAGTAGGGAAGTGGATAAGGATTGTTGGTAGTTTAACTATCGTCTTTTTCTTTTTCTTTTATGTTGGTGCGCAATTTATTGGTGGTGGAAAGACATTGAATAACTTGTTTCAAATTGATAAGGATCTTGCAATGCTTATTGTTGTTATCTTGGTGATTCCTTATACAATTTATGGTGGGTTTCGATCTGTAACTTATACTGATGTTATTCAGGCTATTATCATGATTGTAACACTTATTGTTGCACCAATAGCTGGATTTATATATTTAGCAGATATGCCAGAAGGGACTGTATTTGCACATAATGTATCTGATGCTTTGGTAAAATCGGGTGAATCATATTCTACAATGACAGGAGGAGCAGTTTTGAACGAAGACTCTGTATTATTTGGGGCTTTGAATAGTTTCTTTCCCAATTCACTAAATATTGTTAAAGGCTTAGGTAGCGGAATAATAATAGCTGGAGCTTTTTCTTGGTTTTTTGGATATTTAGGAGGTCAACCTCAATTGACTATGCGGTTTATGGCAATTAAAGATGAAAGGAATGCTAAAATTGCTAGAAATATTGGTGTTATCTGGACCATTGTTGCATATACAGGGGCGCTTTTGGTTGGCTGGATAGGAATTGCAATTTTTGGACCCAATGGTTTAGAAGATCAAGAAACTGTAATGCCTGAGGTTTTAACAACAGTTTTTCACCCAGTTGTTTCCGGTATATTGATAACTGGTGTTTTGGCTGCCATTATTTCAACTGCCAACTCCTTGCTCATTTTGTCGGCCACAGAATTATCTGAGAATATTATAAAAATTAGAAAAAAGTACTCAATGGATTCAAAAAAATCACTGTTGCAATCTAGAGTCGTTACTGCGCTATTGTCGTTTGTGGCATTATTGTTAGCATATTTTTCACCTAGTGATTTAATATATGCTATCGTTGGATATGTTTGGGCAGGAATTGGGTCAACATTCTCTATGGTTATTCTTCTTACCTTATTTTGGAAACGCTTTCATGGTATCCCAGCTTTACTAACTATAATTACGGGTTTGATTTTTACCATATTTTGGATTATGTCTGGATTGGATGAAATTATTTCGTCTAGATTATTAACGTTTATAGTTGCTGGATTTACTGCTATAACTTCAACATATTTAATTAAGAAAAAAGAAACGTATTAATTACAATTTAATTCTCTCTAGTGGAGTAACAATTAAAATGCATCTTTTGCGTTCATCAACTAATGATCAATAGTATTATTTTGCAAAGCTCTTCTTTAGATAATACAATTATTACTGTGTTTTTAATTGCATTGTTTATAATGATTTTTTATTTCGGATTTAGAATGTTTGAAATGGCTTATGTAATTCGTAACAAAAAACCTCTTTATAGTCATGTTTATTTTAGGTTGAAAAGACTTAACCCAAATCAACAATTAATACTACGTAATGGCTTCAACTTTTATAGTAAACTAACAAAAAAACAAAGAAGGTATTTTGAGCATCGTGTAACATGTTTTATTGAAGACAAAACTTTTATTGGAAGAGATGGATTGGCAATAAACGACGAAATTAGGGTGTTAATTTCGGCAACAGCAGTAATGCTTACTTTTGGGTTTAGAGATTATTTTATTGGTTTAATAGATAAAATATTTGTCTATCCAAAACCCTTTTATTCTAAAACGAATGACGATTATCACAAAGGAGAGTTTAATCCTAAGCTAAAATCCTTGGTCTTTTCTTGGGAAGATTTTGAGCAAGGATATAATATAGGCGATGATAATCTAAATTTGGGCATTCATGAGTTTACACATGCCATACACTTAAATAGTATTAAGGAGCGTGATGTTAGCTCAACGATATTTAAAGATGCATTTCGAGAATTAACAGAACTCCTTTCTAATAGCAAGCCAATGCGAGACGAATTAATTACTTCTAGATACTTTAGGGAATATGCTTATACCAACCAATTTGAATTTCTTGCAGTGCTAGTTGAATACTTTTTTGAAACTCCAATTGAGTTTAAAAGCCAATTTCCAAGTATTTATAATAAAGTTAAACAGATGCTTAACTTTAGTTACGCCAAATATTAAACATGTTTATTATATCTGTATGACTTTTGTCATAATTTAACAGTACGTTCTTAGTTAACTTTAATGTTGAATTAAAAACTTGAGGCATGAAAAGAGGCACACCAATTTCGGCAATAATGACGAAAAATGTCATTACCTTAGATACAACAGATAGTTTAGAAACAGCAGAGCGCTTATTTAAACAAAATCATATTCGGCATATTCCAGTTGTTAGAGGGAAAAGTATAAAAGGCATGTTAAGCTTTACAGATTTATTACGCATTAGTTTTGCTGATGCTGTAGATGAAACTGAAGACTATGT
>CALZKX010000234.1 GCA_945788155.1 uncultured Flavobacteriaceae bacterium | reverse complement strand
ATTGTTTTTTGCTGCTAATTTTCCAATAGTAATATCGTTTCTTTCTACTTGATCCAACAAATGGCCAAATAGGTTTAGCATTAACGAAAATGGGTTCTTTCCTAGCACTTTTTGTTTTTCCATATTTTGAGCCTCTAACACTACAGCATCTACTTCGGTAGCTCCTCTTAATATAGCTTCACGAATGGGTATCACACAACCCAATCCTCCATCAGCATACTCAAAACCATCAACAGTTGCTAAGGACATAAATGGAATGTAGTTACATGAAATCCAAATCCAATTACAAAACTCCTCATAAGTACATTCATTGATAGACTTATACTCTACTCTGTTTTTAGACAAATTTGAAACCGTTACTACAACATCTTCCCTTGTTGCTCTAATTTCCTGAAATTCCTCTTCAGTAAAATTCCGTCTTATATTACGTTTTAAGTGCTTGCTTTCGCCAAAGGTTCTTTTCATTCGTATAAATTGCCATAACGAATTGATAAAATCAATCGAGACAAACTCACGATCGCCTTTTTTTCGCTGCACAAATGGACTTACACTAAAAATATCTCGTTGAGTGACATTTGTAAAAATGTCATAAATTTTATCAATTTTATTCAAAGATAAATGTGGAATGAGCAAGCTTCCTGTAGAAGTTCCTAAAAACATATCGTACTCTTTACCTAAATCTTGCATTAAATACTGAGCAACACCTCCTGCAAAGGCACCTTTGCTTCCTCCTCCTGATATGACTAATGCTCTCATTCCTCTCTGTCCTTCAAGCATCTCTCCAAAGGAGAGAAGTGTTTTATTAGTTTTTTGTTGTTGAAACTTTTTATCATTAATCTATTGGTAATATTATTAATTATTCGGCTGTTTCTAATGGACTTGACTTTTCGTTAGTATGTTTAGCAAACTCAAAACCACTATACCACCATTTAGTCATTTTTTCTTTATTGAAAATTAGCGAATTGGTCGTCAATACTGTTGGTGTGTAATAAAAATTGATGATAGCATTGTTATTTGATGCTACAAACTTACCAATTCTTATGTTCTGTCCTTCAATTCTATCCAACATAAAATTAAACATATTTGTTAGTAGTGAAAAAGGATTTAACGAAGGCATTCTGTTTAACTGTGACACTTCGGTTTGTAAAATAATAGCATCTATTTCAGTTGCGCCTCTTTTAATTGCTTCTTCGATTGGCACCATTGAGCCCAATCCACCATCAGCATATTCACAACCATTTTTTTTAACTAGTGTCATAAAGGGTGTATAATTGCAGGAAATCCAAGTCCATTCGCAAAACTCTTTGTAACTACATTCATTTATTGATTTATATTCAACTTTATTAAGCGAAAGGTTTGACACTGTTACAACCACATCAATACTGCTTTGTTTTAATTGATTAAAATCATCTTCTACAATTGAATCTTCTATTAGTTTCTTTAAATTATAACTTTCGCCAAAGGTTTTACTGCCCATGATAAAATTTTTGATGATATTATAATGATGTATTCCAATATTTTCAATGCCATGCTTATTTTTTATTTTAAATGGACAATGGCTAAAAATACTACTCTGATTTACATTGGTATAAATCTCTTTAATTTCATTAACCTTTCGCAATGCTAAGTGAGATACCAACAAACTCCCAGTAGATGTACCAATAAAAAGATCGTAATTATGCTTTTTTTGTTCAATGAGATATTGCGCCACACCTCCAGCAAAGGCGCCTTTGCTTCCTCCTCCTGATATGACTAGTGCTCTCATGAATCAAATATACCAAAAAGTTAAAACCAACCACTAATTAACCTTGCTATTGTTGACAAAAGAATTATTTTAGTTGAATGAACACAAACCTTCAAACACCAATAAATTATTTAAAAGGCGTTGGTCCAAATCGTGCCGATTTATTGCGCAAGGAGCTTGGTATTCATACCTATCAAGATTTAATCAACTTATTTCCAAACCGTTATATTGACAAGACTCGGTATTACAAAATAAATCAATTACAGCAAAACTCGGCTGAAGTTCAAGTTATTGGACAAATTACCAACCTAAAAGAAGTGACCCAATCCCGAAGCGTCGGGAGAGGCAAACGGTTGGTCGCAACATTTAAAGATGACACAGGAAACATGGAACTGGTTTGGTTTAGAGGCCATAAATGGATTCGGGAAAGTATAAAACAAAATACGCCTTATGTAATATTCGGAAAGGTCAATTGGTTTAATGGAGTATTCAGTATGCCACATCCTGAAATGGAGTTACAAGTAGATTATGAAAAAAAAATAAGTACAGCCATGCAAGCTGTGTATCCATCAACAGAAAAACTTTCCAATAAAGGTATTAGCAATCGTGTAATTATAAAAATAATGCAACAATTGTTTTTGGATACCAAAGGAAAATTTACTGAAACCTTATCTGAAACCCTAATAGAAGAACAAAAATTAATTTCAAAATCTGAAGCACTTTTTAACATCCATTTTCCGAAATCTCAAGCACTTTTAGCACGAGCTCAATTTAGGTTAAAATTTGAAGAATTATTTTACATACAACTACAATTAATTCTAAAAAATCTGATTCATAAATCAAAAATAAAAGGCTTTCCTTTTGAGAAAGTAGGTAACTATTTCAACACCTTTTTTGAAGAACATTTACCCTTTGAATTAACCAATGCTCAAAAACGAGTGATTAAAGAAATTAGACATGATTTAGGTAGCAATGCACAAATGAACCGGCTTTTGCAAGGTGATGTTGGTTCTGGAAAAACCATAGTTGCATTAATGTCAATGTTTATAGCACTTGACAACGGTTTTCAGGCTTGCTTAATGGCTCCGACTGAAATTTTGTCAGTTCAACACTATAACAATTTAAATGAACAATGTAAAAATCTGAATATCAGTATAAAACTATTAACAGGTTCAACTAAAACTTTAGAACGCAAAAAAATTCATGAATCACTCGAAAATGGCGAATTACAGATCCTAATTGGCACTCATGCTTTGCTTGAAGATAAGGTGAAATTCAAAAATTTAGGGCTCGCAATTATTGACGAACAACACAGATTTGGAGTCGCACAGAGAAGTAAATTGTGGAAGAAAGGCCCTCCTCTTTCCTCCCAAAGGGAGGACGCAAAACCTATACTTAACAGATATAAAACTGCTCGACCATCTACTTATAAATTGATAAAAGAACTACAACAGAAAAATAAAAAAAATAGTACGGAAGCTGAGCGTATTTTATGGGAATGTTTAAGGGCAAAAAAACTCGATACAAAATTTAGAAGACAGCACATCATAGATGAATTTATAGTTGATTTTGTTTCGTTAGAAAAAAACTTGATTATAGAAGTTGATGGAGGTTATCATACAACAATTGAACAAAAAGAAGCTGATGAGTTGCGTATGCAAATTCTGAAAGAAATTGGTTTTTCAGTTATTAGATTTACCAATGAACAAATTATTGGAAATATTGATAAAGTTTTAGAATATATAGAAAAGTGGCTAAAAAGTCTCCCCTCTGGGGAGATTAGAGGGGCTTCTACACCTCCACACATTTTAATTATGACTGCTACTCCAATCCCAAGAACTTTAGCTATGTCTGTTTATGGTGATTTGGACATCTCTATAATTGATGAATTACCACCTGGAAGAAAGGATATAAAAACAGTGCATCGTTATGATAATAACCGACTTAAAGTTTGGCGTTTTTTAAAAGATGAAATTGCTAAAGGCAGGCAAGTTTATATTGTGTATCCTTTAATCCAAGAAAGTGCAACTATGGATTATAAAGATTTAATGGATGGTTATGCTAGTTTAGAGCGTGATTTCCCAAAACCAGACTACCAAATCTCTATTGTACATGGAAAAATGAAAGCCGCAGATAAAGATTATGAAATGCAGCGCTTTGTAAAAGGTAAAACACAGATTATGATGGCTACAACAGTGATTGAGGTTGGTGTAAATGTGCCAAACGCTTCGGTTATGGTTATAGAAAGTGCCGAACGTTTTGGCTTGTCACAATTACACCAATTACGAGGTCGAGTAGGTCGTGGTGCCGAACAAAGTTACTGTATTTTAATGACTAGCCACAAATTAAGTAACGACAGTAAAACGCGATTAGAAACCATGGTAAAAACCAATGATGGTTTTGAAATTGCCGAAGTAGATTTAAAATTGCGAGGTCCTGGTGATATTATGGGAACACAGCAAAGTGGTGTTTTGAACTTAAAAATTGCCGACATTATAAAGGATAAAGATATTTTGCAACAAGCACGATATTACGCCAAACGCATTTTAAACAACGACCCATCGCTTTCTCTTTCTGAAAACAAAACTATTCTGAATACTTATAGACAACTAAGTAAATACAAAAATATTTGGAATTATATTAGTTAACGTAAGTTCGATATAAAATTCTTTGTGTTTTTGTTTTATTTAGGTTTCCACAGAAAAACTCTCACAGCTTTACGCCTAACAAAACCATCCACGATATGCAGTTTTCAAGCAAACTATTCGCTCAATAACATTTCCATAAACGCATTAAACTCTTTTTGAAAACGAATGTATTTCTCACCTGTCGCTGGACCATTAAAACCAGTGTGAATTTTTCTTACTTTGCCAGTTCTATCCAAATATATCGTAGTTGGATACGACACCACCTTATTAAGCATCGGCATTTTTTCTTGAGCTTTACCTTTATCATTAGTGCCAATTTGCGCAAGTAAAATCTCATAATTTAAACCTACACGTTCTTTCATCCTGGTAATACCCTTAATGGCTTTTTCTTTAGTTTTAGCATTCTCAAATGCCAAAGCAACAATCTCTAAGCCTTTGTCTTTATTGGCTTCATAGAATTTTGAGTAGAACTTGGTTTCATCCAAACAGTTTGGGCAATACGAACCCATCAACTGCACCAAAACCACTTTATCTTTAAAACGCTCATCGCTTAACGACACCATATTTCCATCTAAATCAGGAAATGAAAAATTAAACGTATCGTATCCTTCTTTAATAAACGTTAGTGTATATTCATCAGGTAATTCAAACTTTGGGTTTGGTTTCCCAACAAAAGTTTCCAAAGAGTGGTTGCCTGAATAGAAATTACCAACCATACTTGAGTCGGTTACATGTGCTTTAAATAAAAATGCATGTGCGCCATCAAAGGTTGAAATCTTCATACTATCAGCAGAAACAATACCTTCCAAATAGCGATAATCTCCAACAGGCGTTCTAATTGTTCCTGTTACTCTATTTCCATCTTGCTCTAACACAGCTTTTGAAGGATAGATATCTCCATAATTATTAAACGCCATTTCCCAAACACCTGAAACATCCACCTTACTAGTGGTTTCGTCATCAAATCGTTGTTTAACACCGTATTGAGCAAATATAGCCACACTCCTATCTCTATCCTCTTCTATCCATTGGCCTTGAAAATTGTTACCTTCAAATTTTGCAGCAATAATGGTTTCAAAATAAGGTAACTTAATATAAACTGAATCGTTACTGTAACTAATCTCATCAACCTCAATCACTTCATCGGCATTGTATATTTTTAATGTGGTATCTGAGGTTACCTCAAACAAAAATGGCATTGCTTGGTTATCCTGACCAATTAAATTTCCTCTATACATTCCTATTTCAAGCGTTTTTAATTCTTTTTCTTGACAAGACATTACCAACAATAAGATTAAAACCAATGCACTTTTTCTCATAATTAAAAATTTGTTTAATAATTCGAAATAACAACAAATTACGCACATAAAAAAATAAGCTTATACCTAGAGTTAAGAGTCAAGTATTATTATATTTACTCAAGTGGTTTTAATTTAGTTAAACATGGCTTCGTGAACCTACTTTATATTTTTATTTCATCTATTTTTACCAATAAAAAATGAAAAAAAATATGTAGGTTTGTCGCTTGTAAAGAGCA
Organism: uncultured Flavobacteriaceae bacterium; assembly: GCA_945788155.1. Taxonomy (GTDB): domain Bacteria; phylum Bacteroidota; class Bacteroidia; order Flavobacteriales; family Flavobacteriaceae; genus Pontimicrobium. Next base: position 773 of record CALZKX010000234.1, on the reverse strand, counting down.
CACGATGAAGATTTCATATAATTGGTTAAAGCAATTTATTAACATAGACTGGAAAGCCCAAAAAACTGGCGAACTACTAACAGACTTAGGGTTGGAAATTGAAGGCATTGAAGCCTATCAATCGGTTAAAGGTGGTTTGGAAGGTGTTATTGTTGGCGAAGTTATAACTTGTGAACAACATCCAAATGCCGATAGACTAAAAGTGACAACCGTTAATATAGGTACCAAAGAACATTTACATATCGTTTGTGGTGCACCAAATGTTGCTGTTGGACAAAAAGTACCTGTAGCTACAATTGGAACGACGTTATACTCTGCCGAAGGTGAAGCTTGGACTATTAAAAAAGGAAAGATTAGAGGTGAAGAAAGTCATGGTATGATTTGCGCTGAAGACGAATTAGGTCTAGGTTCGTCGCATGATGGGATTATGATTCTTGATAGCAAGATTCCTGTTGGGACCTTGGCTGCTGATATTTTTGAAATTGAAAACGACCAAGTTTTCGAAATTGGGTTAACACCCAATAGAGCCGATGCCATGAGTCATTTTGGAGTCGCTCGCGATTTAAAAGCAGGACTTGTACAGCAAGAAATAAATCTTGAGTTAATTACACCATCGGTAAGTGCATTTCACATGGATAATCGTGCGCTTAAAATAGATGTCGATGTTCAAGACAAACAAAGATCGCCTCGTTATTGTGGTGTAACCATTTCTGGATTAAACGTCCAGACGTCGCCAAGTTGGTTACAACATCGTTTAAAAGCTATTGGCTTAT
>CALZKX010000233.1 GCA_945788155.1 uncultured Flavobacteriaceae bacterium | reverse complement strand
TTAAAAAAGCGTGAAGAGAAGAGAAAGAAAATGGAAGCTCGAAAGCTTGAAAAAGAAGAAAGTGGAAAAAAAGGCATTGAGTTTGCTTATGTAGATCATAATGGTAATTTAACCGATACACCTCCAGATCCTTCCAAAAAAATTAAGGTAAAGGCAAAGAATATTGAAATAAGTATTCCAAAAACCCTCGAAAGCGATAGAGAAGAAATAGATCCAGTTAGAAATGGGACAGTATCATTTTTTGATTCTTCAAAAGGATTTGGATTTATAGTCGATTCTGAAAACCAAGAAAAATACTTCTGTCATGTAAGTGGTTTAATCGATGAAATCACCGAAGGCAACAAAGTATCTTTCGAGCTGGAAAAAGGCATGAAAGGTATGAATGCTGTTAAAGTAACATTGATAAAATAATTATCATAACACTTCCAAACCGCTAGCGCATTGCAGCTTCCTTTATGTGGAGCAAACAGTTTACCACAGCGGCAAGTTCAAAATGTAAAAAACGCTTATTCTTTTTACTAAAATGGGCAATATGGTAGGTATACAAATTATTATTTCCTTTTTTAATTTTAATAAAAAAAGTGTCTTTCTCAGCATCTAGAGCAATTGAACTTTTATAATTGCTTTCTAATAAGAACCAATACAATAAACTATTAATTTAACTGAATAGTGATAAGTTTGCATCCATAATCATAAGTATTTATTAATGGGTTTGGGCTATAAATCTATCATTAAATTATGCCTAACAATTTTCTTGTCAAACTTTATTTGTTTAACCACATTGTTGGATCGACAAAAAGATTTTAGATTAAAATTTATCGGATAAAGTGAGCGTTGTTTTAAAAGAAGTGAAAATTATATAGAAGCAGGTTTGCTTTTAGGTTAGACAAAAGAAATCTTAATTACTCACCAAGTTGATTCAATATTATGAAATGATATAAAAAATTGATTATAATATGTTTAACATATTCTTTTAAAACCTACGCTAATTTAACCTACCTTTGTAATGTTAATTATATAGACAGCTTTTCTTTTTTTAATTTCTTACCATTTTAATCAATTCTTTGCTCTCTTCATTTTTAAATAAAAGCAGTTCAGTCTCAATAGCCTGATATGTCATAAAGCTTCAATACAATATATTGATGAGATATTTGTTTTGAAGTAACCAGAATCAATAAAAAAAATAGCATCGATAAGCCAAAATTCTCAAGAGACATAAATCCCGACTTTTCAAAAACGTTAAGAAGCAGGGTAAACACCTATTTTAAAGACCATAAAAAAAGTAGAAATGCCAATGCAACAATGGTGGTGAAAACCATCATTATGCTGGCTCTGTTTTTTGTGCCTTTAATGGTACTAGCGTTAGGTATGGTTACTAACGTTTGGATGCTTTTTTCGCTGTATATATTAAGCGGATTGGGAATGGCAGGCATAGGCATGGGTGTCATGCATGATGCCATACATGGCTCATATTCGAAAAACAAAAAGGTTAATACACTTTTAGGGTATTCGTTTAACCTTATTGGAGCTAATGCTACTATTTGGAAAATACAACATAATGTCTTACATCATACCTATACAAACATAGATCATGCAGACGATGATTTAAACGCGCCATTTTTTCTGAGGTTTTCACCACATGCCAAACATTATTGGGCACACCAATTTCAGCATATCTATATTTGGTTTTTTTATGGGATATCAACCATATCTTGGATTACCACAAAAGATTTTGTGCGTCTAAAACGCTATAAAGACATGGGTTTTTTTGATAAGAAACATGAGTATGAAAAAACATTTATAAGTATGACTGCTTGGAAACTATTTTACTACTCCTATGCGCTCGTACTACCAATAATCATGTTGCCCTTTTCATGGAGTGTTATATTGTTGGCATTTATAAGTATGCATTTTGTTACAGGGCTTTTGGTGAGTATCGTTTTTCAAGTAGCACATATTATGCCTAATAATGAGTTCCCATTGCCAGATGAACAAGGCATGATGAACGATAGTTGGTATGGACATCAATTTGCCACTACAACCAATTTTTCTCCTAACAGTAAATTTTTATTTTGGCTCATAGGTGGTTTAAATTATCAGGTAGAACACCATGTACTGCCAGACGTATGTCATGTACATTACAAAGAGCTAACAAAAATTGTATCGGAAACTGCACTGGAATATGGTATGCCATATCATGTAAAAAAATCATTCGTTCATGCCATTTGGGATCATACAAAAATGCTTCGCATGCTTGGAAAAAAATAAGATTTATATTAAAAAACGAGCACCTTTCAATTTAAAAAACAGAAAAAATGATAAAAACAATTATAAATAAATTAATAAATTCTAATAAAGTAAACAACATGAAAGAAGGTACCGTAAAATTTTTTAACAATACCAAAGGGTTTGGTTTTATAAACATAAAAGATTCTGATGAAGATGTTTTTGTGCATTCAACAAATCTAATAGACGAGATTAAAGAGAACGATCAAGTAACTTTTGAGGTAGAAAAAGGCGAAAAAGGGTTAAGTGCTGTAAAAGTGCGTTTGGCTTAGTAATAAATGCTACCAAAAAAAAAGACTTAAAGAACCATCTAATTTGATGGTTTTTTTGTTTTATTTATTCTATAACATACTGCATTTTTTGAGTGGAGCTTGGGTAAAAGCAGAGCCGAATGTTATAAAGAATTAAGTATTCTTATTTTGTGAACGAAGTACTGTCGAATGTTAATATCATTAATACATGAGCTGCTCTAAACATTATGCATAGTTAAAAATACTTATTTTACGAAACCGTTTGCAAACGTCATAAGCTTACAAAACAAAGAAAACAATGTGCAAATACTAGAAGTGTATTAGTAGATTGGAATATTAACCAAAGTCTATTATCAAGAACAAAAATTTAATAAGATTTTTGTATATTTCATACAATTATTTAAAAAAATACAACCATAAAAATAAAGCAAATGAATTCAAAACAGTTTAAGGCTTATGGCACAGAAGCTGCCGATGCACCTTTGAAACAACTAAATATTAAACGTAGGGAAGCGACTTTAAAAGATGTTGAAATCGATATATTATATTGTGGTGTATGCCATTCCGATTTACATTTTGCACGTAACGATTGGGGAATGACGCAATACCCTGTGGTTCCTGGTCATGAAATTGTGGGCAGAGTATCCCAAGTAGGAGCAGGAGTCGATAAGTATAAAGTGGGCGATTTGGTTGCCGTAGGTTGCTTGGTGGATTCCTGTAGAACATGCAACAATTGCAAAAATGACCTAGAACAATATTGTCCAGAATGGGTTGGTACCTATGGAGGTTATGACAAACATTTAGATACGAATACCCATGGAGGTTACTCAGAAAGTATTGTTGTAGATGAAGAATTTGTATTGAGCGTTCCCGAAAACCTCGACCATGCAGGCATCGCACCTGTATTATGCGCAGGCATTACAACGTGGTCACCATTAAGGCATTGGAACGTAGGTAAAGACAGTAAAGTAGCGGTAGTAGGCTTGGGAGGCTTGGGTCATATGGCTATAAAATTAGCTCATGCTTTGGGAGCACATGTTACCTTGTTTTCAAGATCAACAAATAAAATAGAAGATGCCAAAACATTGGGAGCAAATGAAGTTATTATTTCAACAAATGCTGCACAAATGGAAAACGCTATGGGACGCTTTGACCTCATTATTGACACAGTTCCTTATACCCATGATTTAAACCCTTATGTTGCCACGTTAAATACAAACGGAACCTTGGTTGTTGTTGGGTATTTAGGACCATTGGATCCTATGTTGGTTACCGTACCAATGATTATGGGACGTAAATCTGTTGCAGGTTCTTTAATTGGAGGCATAGCCGAAACTCAAGAACTATTGGATTTTTGTGGGAAACACAATATTACCTCAGATGTTGAAGTTATTAACATTCAAGATATTAATCAAGCCTACGAGCGCATGCTAAAAAGTGATGTGCATTACCGCTTTGTGATAGATATGAAATCACTTAAGGGTTAATAAATAATAGACTAAAAACTCAAGTATCGATAACCCTTATTTTCTACAATCACAAGAGATGTATTAGGTTTAAACAAACGTTAAAAAGTGGTGTTTTAAATTAGAAATCCGTATCTTAATGTCACTTCAAAAAATAAGGTTATGAAAAATATTTTGATAGTGGGTAGTATAATGATAGCTTTTGCATCATGTGGTTCAAGTTATCATAGCAGTAATTATGAGCAAAATAAAGCCCTAGATGAAATGATTGCCAATAAGGCATTTCAAATAGAATCAAATTGGGCCGAACCTCAAGTTACCTCTGCTATGCAGCAACTTGCAAATGTAGGTTTGTACCCTCCAGGAAGTACGCCTGGAAATATTGATATTTCAAGCCATGCCAATTTTTTTAAGATGGAAAATGATAGCGTTAAGGCCTATCTGCCATTTTATGGAGAACGACAGTTTGGTGGTAACTATAGTAGTAATGTAGGAATTGTATTTGAGGATATCCCAAAGGATTTGCACATCGAGAAAGGTAAAAAATCTGGTTATGAAATTCGTTTTAACATAAATGATGCAAAATCAAATTCAGAGAACTATCAAGTATATATCAAGTTGTTTTCCAATTTAACCAGTACCATTATCATTAATAGTACACAGCGTACTACCATTCAATATAGAGGCAAAGTCAGTCAGTTTGATAGTGAAACCTATTAGTTCAGGGTTGAGAGCATAACTTAATGCTCCTCGTTATTAGGTATTAAACTCTTGACCAATATATTATAGTTGTCATTTTTATGTAAATAGAAAATCATCATAATTTCTCCAGCGTACCATCTGTCTTATAAATAGCTTCATCCATAGGACAAACTTATTTATAAAATGAGCTATAATGTTCCGCGTGGAGTTTATCCTGAGCGAAGTTGAAGGGTAACTTGAGTTTTATTCATGAGGTTTTTATTTCATTTATTTGAGTTCATGCATCTCAAAAACTCGAGTTGATCAAAATCAAGGCAGAGTGTTTACAAAATTGAAGTATGATGTTAACCAAAGCCAGCAATCAATAAACATGTATGAGTATAATGTGCTTAAAATGACCAATATCATTTTTTAAACCACTGACGCAAAGTAACTTTAGTGTTCAATTTAAAAAACTTAGCACTGATGAAAAATTTAACAACTTTAATTCTTGTCCTTTTTTCTATACTGTCTTTTAGTCAGTCTGAGAAAAAAAAGGAGATCTTAATTGATAAAGTACAACCTGACGATGTATACACCGCCGGAGAAACCATTAAAGTAAATGCTGTAGTACAGGGAGATTTGGTCATCGCTGGAGGAAATCTTATTGTTAATGATAGTATTAAAGGAGACTTGACAGCAGCAGGAGGTGAATTATTTCTCAACAGTTATATAGCAGATGATGCGCGAATAGCAGTAGGAAGGGTAACCATTGACTCAGAAATAGGGGATGACTTAGTTGTTTTTGGAGGTGAAGTCGTCATTACCGAAAATGCTCGAATAAGCGGTAAACTTGTTTGCTTTTCTGGAGATGTTACCATCAATGGTGAAGTTATAGAAGAGATGGATGTTCGAGGAGGAGATATTTTCATTAACGGAACTATACGTGGAGATTCAAAGATAATGGGAGAAGATATCACCATTGGGGCAAATGCTAAATTCTATAAAGATGTTGAATACTGGCATAGTGATGGAGAAATAGATTTCAAAAATTCCTTGGTAAATGCCAAAGCGCAATTTAATGAAGATCTTGGTAAAGAAAAATCACAGTTATCCTTAACAACCTTTGGGACTAATTCATTTAAATTATGGCTGTACTATGTATTGTCTGCCTTTTTAGCTATTCTAGTGTTACATGCACTTTTTAGAAATGCATTTTCAAATGCTGTTGACGATTTAGAAAATAGCGTTTTAAAAAGTTTTGGTTTCGGGTTGATCTATCTTATCGGAATTCCATTAATGATACTCCTTACGTTTGTTATCGCAATAGGCATCCCTTTGGGGCTTTTTGCAACTGCAGTTTTTGTATTTAGTATATTGTTTGGTCATTATGTTGTAGCTTTGTTAGTGGTATATTATTTAAGATATAGAAAACAAAAGAATTGGAGTTTTTGGAGTATTACATTTCTGGCATTAATTTGTGCTATCTTACTACGCATACTCACAATGATTCCTTATGCAGGTATCTTAATTTCTGTAATCGTTATATCCATTACATATGGCGCATTGACTTTAAACTTAATTCATCCTAAAAAACAAACGGCAATAAATTAGTGTTATGACTAAAGAGCATCCTAATATTGAAGTTTTAAAACGACTTGACCTTACAAACATGGCGGCAAACGCCGAAGTTTTAGCCAAGGACTTTATTTGGCATTATTTTAATCTCGAACTTCCAGAAGTCCATGGCGATTATCATGGAATTAAAGGTTTTACCGACTTTTTTACAAAAATGGCTCGCAACACTGGAGATACCTTTAAGGTAAATGTGATATCTACTACACCTATGGGAGATGAGTTGGTGGTAACTCATGTTAAAGACCTTATGACACTTAAGGGCAAGTCAATGGAAGTAGACGCTGTTGTGGTTTGGAGTATTGCTGATGGAATGATACAGGAAGCTTGGGATATCCCTGCAATATATAGTGTAAAAGTAACTATGTATTAGAGCTTAAATTTTTAACGCTCTTGTACAGTGCCAGATAAGAACTTGCTATGGGATTAACTTGAGCTTAATTAAAATATTTATGTCTTTAACTAAAACAATGATATAAATTACTTTAGTTAATGACATTTTACATAATGGCTAATTATAATATTTAGAATGAATTATAATGTTCTGCGTTATGTAACTTGAGCTTTGGTTAAAAGCGAAAGTTGTTACTACAGTTTCTTAAAAAAATTTATTCTAAAAGTTTCTTCTACAATGTTAATGGAATACTTTTTATGCGACGACGTAGGAGGGAAGCGTAATGTGTTTGGAATGGATAAGTATTAACTGATTATCAATAATTAAAAGAATCCATTGGTAAACTCTGTTATATCGATGGAATGATAATCTCTATGTTGGTCAATATGATGTTCAACTCTATATAAGTGATTGTCATCTAAATCAGTATATAAATCAACAATAATAACACAATTAAATGTTCTATTTCCATCAGTAACACCAATATCAAAACTGTGACGTTCGTTAGTTTTTTTTATTTCTCCTTTTGAGGTTTTTTTGTTTAGTTTTTCAACCAATTTTATTTTGTCCATGGAAGTAAATCTTTTGACTAAATTATTAATTAATATGTAAATAGTTAATTTTTTAGTAGGATATTTTATTATCTGTCCGTAAATTTGTCCGTGTCCGCTAAAATGTCCGCAACAAATAATTATGGCTACAATAAATTTCTATCTCGATAAATCTAATAAGAAAGGATTTGCTCCAATACACTTAAGAATTAATTGTAATTCAGAACAAGTAAAGCTTTCTACAGGTGAAAAAGTTCAACCAGAAGATTTCAATAAAGAAACACAACTTGTAAAAGAAAATGCAGAAAGAGTTACCGAAATCAATCATTATTTAGGCTATTTAAAAGATAGAGCAAACGAATTATTTAACAGCTCTTACAAAAATAGATATACGAACAAAGAGATAAAATCAAAACTCACTGATTTTGTTAAAGCCTACAAAGAAGAACATAATGTTAATATTGTTAGAGAGCAAGTGTCCCTTTATGGAAAGCCATTCACTTTTGTAGATTTATTTGCAGGAGCTGGTGGATTTAGTGAAGGGTTTATTCAGGCTGAACACAATAATAAATTCTTTGACTTCATTTTAGCAAACGACATTAATGAAAACTCTGAATTAACTCACGTTGTACGATATAACCATCAATTAGGTTTAGATGCTGATTTTTTATGTCAAGACATTACAGAACCTGACTTTTTAGACAATTTATTGTCAAAAACAAAAGATAAAACTATTGATGTTGTTTGTGGTGGACCTCCTTGTCAGAGTTTTAGTTTGGCAGGAAAAAGAAAAAAGTTCGATAAAAAAGATGATTTATTTTCTCATTATTTAGAAGTTATCAAAGTACTTCAACCGAAGTATTTTATAATGGAGAATGTAAAAGGAATTCTAACAAAAGAAAAAGGAAAAATTAAAGAATTAATTCTGAAAGAAATTAATTCTATTGTCGATATAAATGAAATTCCAAGATTGACAACTTTTATAAAATCTTTAAAGAAAACTAATGTTGAAAATGATTTTCTTTTGAATTGTTTAGTCAAAAGGATTGAAATTGAGCAGTATACTGATTTAAAAGCAGAAGAATTTAAAGAAGGCTATATAAAAGCTATTGATTCTAAATTTAAAAAGTTAACGCCAAATATTGCCGACTATAAAACAAGCAAAACAGACGAAAGAATCAGTACAATTAGACACGGATTTAATTTGTTAGTTAGAAATAAGGAATGGGAAAAATTAAAGCGTGACATTATACGTGAGAAGGATTTCTGTAATATTGACAATGATTATTTTGTTGATTCGTTCACTCAATTTCTTACTGATATAGATTCTAATGAGATAATCAATAAAATAGAAGAAGCTTTTAGTAAATTAAATGTTGCTAAAGACTTTGAAAAATCTTGTAATGATATTAGCCAAGCATTAAAAATTTATGTGTTAAATATCGATGATTGTCTTTCAATGATTCACGAATATTGTAATAACAATCAAAGTGAAGAATTAGATAAAATTATAAATGATATTAGACTTTATAGAATTGAAGCTCCATTTGTAGCCAATTCATCAAATTATGGTGTTCCTCAAAATAGAGAAAGAGTTTTATTTATTGGATGCAGAAAAGACCAAAAATTCATTTCTGAAATTCCTGCAACGGTTTCTGAAGAAGAAAAAGTTACAGTATTTGAAGCATTGTATGATTTAGATTTTATTGGAAATAATGAAGAAGCTCATCTTTATCAATTAGTTGATATTTCTAAACAATTTAATGGGACTGCTAAAAAAATGAAGAGTCTTTTAAAGACACGCTCTATTGATGGTAAGCCTCTAAAAACAAAAGGCAAAACTTTTGCAGAGTGGAGTAGAACTGGTAGGTTAAATGGACGGTTTTCAAAAGCTACAAAACCATTTTATGTTAAGAGTACAGAAGCATTAAATAATAACATGAAAGTTCACGATATTTTGCATAATCATAAAACAAGCAATCAAGGTGAAAATGTAATTAAACGTCTCGATATAATTCTTAAAGAAGGTGATTATAAAAAAGCACAAACCAAACTGAATAAATGTGGATTATCTTCAAATAAAAGAAGTTATAATGTATTAAAACCAGAAAGTCAAAGTCCAACAGTAATGACTATTCCAGATGATTATATACATTATAATTCTCCACGAGCCTTAACTGTTCGTGAGATGGCAAGATTGCAATCTTTTGATGATTCATTTGTTTTTCAAGGTAAACGTTCAACAGGAGGAAATAATAGAAAATCTGAATTACCTCAATACACATTAGTGGGTAACGCTGTTCCACCACTTATGGCAAGAGCAATAGCAACAGAAATTTTAAAAAATATTAAGTAAGGTCAAAATAATCTAAATCATTATTAAGTTCAGATATAATATTTGCAATGCTTCTTCTTACATTTGTTGGAAATGCACTTCTGAAATTATTATTATAAATTTCTTTAATTGAACTTGCTATTGAACTGCTTGTTGAAAAACCCCAATAATTTCCTCCAGTTAAATTCCTGACTCTATTTACAGAAGTAGAATTTTGTTTATATGAAGATAAATCATTTGTAGGTACAGTCATAAAAGAGTACGAGAATTTCGATAAATCTTTCATACTATAATTATTTCTACCTAAAGAAATTGAGCTATTTGCAAAAGTGTTAGTTTCGTATATCATGCTCCATAACATAGGGATTTGAGCATTGTCATTCCAATTGGTTTTACATTGAATAACTCCTAATTCAAAATCATCAAAATGCAATTCTGCTAATCTATTTACCAACTCTTTATAATTGAATTTTCTTCTTTTAATGTTTGGAATAATATTACCTCTGCTATTAGAAACAGAAAGTGCATTTTTATCAATTGTAAATTCTGACTGATTTGGAAAAACTATAATTACTATATCTGACTCTGTATTACTTCTAAAATTACCATAATTTACTGATATACAATCTCTTAATGGATCTGGTAAATTTGATGTTTTTCTTACAGCAACAGCTCTTGTTCCCGCAAAACAAAGGTTTAAATACCAGCACACTAATCCCTCCCAACCATATCCACCACCAGATAAAGAGTCTTGAGTTCTTCCGCTTGACCTTGTAGATAAAAATATATCTGATAAATTATCCCCTAAATTAAGAATATCATTTTCGTCATATTGAGTTCCCAATATAGTATTTATTCTTCCTTTCCATGTTGTCCAACCTGTTGTAAAAGCCTTAAGTTCAAAGCAACTTTCAACAGAAATTCTTCGAATATGTTCGCTTAAAGTTTGTGTAACCATAAATTTTCAATGTGTATAAACAAAGATACATAATTGGCTAAACTTGACCTCATAGAATTTTGGTTAAACAATAGGAGAAATGAGCGTGCATATTTTAGGGGTTTAGTAATACAGTTTCTTAATGTTTTCTATTTTACATAATACTTCCGTACAGTGTAAACAAGTTACAATGTTTCCTAAAATATAGCGAATGAGCCGTTAATTGTTTCCAAAATTATATGCAGTCTTGAATTTTTGTTTCTTTTGTTTCAAGACAAAAGATAATGAAAGAATAAAAAAAAGGATTAATTAAAGTTCTACATATAACAAGTGCATAGAATTTTATTTTTACTCACGTATTTACTTAATTAGATAAAACTTTAAATGAGTTCGTGAATCTCGTAAAAACTCGATTTCTCAAAATTTATGCTCTTGTGGCAAGCTTACGAGAATCGTCTAAAATTTTTTATGACGTACATTTTATCGAATACGCGATTTTTAATAAGAGCAAAAAGGTTAGCTTTTATTGTGCGGCTGGCAAGCGGCTGGAAATTGCATATAAAATAAATTACAATAGTAATTTGATTTTATCAACGCAATATGCGGTTGACAGCGGACATTTGACATAACGGCAAATTATAGGACAAATGCTTTTTTAGCTCTGCGAAGCAAACCGTTTCTAGTTTAATGCCCAAGTTCTGCATACTGTAATGGAAATATAAAGCTTCTGGGTATTTTACATAATATCATTATAGTTGACTAATGGTATGTTCTATGTAAATAACCAACAATAGCATTTGTACTATAATTTATATTATGTCAAATAAGAATTAACGAAACCCTTTTAACCCAAATATTAAAAAGACCATCTTAAATTTAAAATGGCCTCTTTTGAGTCGTTGATATATGAATTTTAAAGCCATTCACGAAAATAATTCATCATATCTTCTTTTAAATCGTAATGCATTTTAATATAAGTACGCATATCGTCTTTCAAAGTATGTTGCTCATTTTGCAAACGACCATCAATGCTTTCATTAAAATTTGCATTATTGATATTTGCCATTTTATTTCTAATTCTGTGCATTAATTTTGAAATGGCATTTTTTTCAATCATTATCTTATTTTGAAAATTTTCTAAAGGAACTGTTGCTTGTTTACCAAATTCTCTACTTGCAATTTCTTCTAACTTTTCTTCAAACGTGTCCATTTCGTTAAAATGAAAACGCAATTCTCTTTTCCAAGTTTCTAAATTGAACTTGAGATCGCTTAAATATGATACTTTTGCTTGCATGTGTTTTGTTATTATGTGTTAAACTTCTTCTTTTACTAATTCTTTTTGAACATTTGTTGGTACTGGCTTATACGACGAAAACGTAGAACTAAATGTTGCCCTACCTTGTGTTAACGAACGTAAATCGGTTGAATACCCAAACAATTCGGCGGCTGGTATTTGACATTTTAAAATTTGGTAATTATCTAAATTCTCAAAACCTTGTATTATTGATCGCCTTGATTGTAAATCGGTCATGACGCTTCCTGTCATTTCTTCTGGTACTTTTACGGTCAGTTTGTTTGTTGGCTCTAAAAGTTTTGGGTTAGCGTTTAGAAAGGCTTCTTTAAAAGCGTGTGCTCCTGCTATCTTAAATGAAATATCGTTTGAGTCTACCGAATGCATTTTTCCATCGTAAACCATAACGCGGACATCACGTATAAACGATCCTGTTAATGGGCCAGATTCCATAACTTCCAATATGCCTTTCATAACCGATGGTAAATAGCGTTGATCTATGACGCCTCCAACAATGCAGTTATAAAACACTAATTTTCCTCCCCAAGGCAAGTTTACTTCTTCCTTTCCTCTTATGTTAAATCCTTCTGGCTCAGGCATATTTTCGTGCCAAGGCTCAATCTTCATGTGTACTTGTGCAAATTGTCCTGAGCCTCCCGATTGCTTTTTATGTCTGTAGTTTGCTGTTGATGAGCGTTGTATGGTTTCTCTATATTGAATTTTGGGTTTTTTGAATGTCGCCTCAACACCATACATGTTTTCTAATGTCCATTTAATAGCTGATAAATGTAGTTCGCCTTGACAGCCCAATAATTGTTCTTTAGATTCTTTTGAATAAGAAATCACCACGGTTGGATCCTGACTATGAATACGTTTTAGAGCTTCACTTAACTTTTCATCGTCATTGTTATTTACTGCTTCAACTGCCTTAGTGATACGAGGCTCTGGATACTGTATATACTTCATGCTAATTGGTGTGTTACCGCTATATAAAGTATCATTGGTTCCTGTATGTTTTAGCTTTAAAGTGGCACCAATATCACCTACTGAAAGTTTAGAAACCGACTCCCTATTCTTGC
>CALZKX010000232.1 GCA_945788155.1 uncultured Flavobacteriaceae bacterium | reverse complement strand
TAGAATTTCGTATATTTTCTTGAATGGTCGGATTATGGAAATGGCTGGTAAATCTTTCGTAAGCTTCATTAACTTTTTCGGACTCTAATCCTTTTAAATATTTGTTTAGAACAGAGTTCTGAAATAAACTCATAGATGTTTTATCTTTTTCTCAAATTTAATATTATTCCTTGCCTTGGCAAAAAAACAATATTTGTCTTTTTTTGTACTCTTGGTTTGGCTGGCATTTCTTATACACAACTTTATTAATATAAATCGTTAAAACCATTTATAACAGACGATAGGCGAAGTTATATTTTTTATTTTAGCATTTCAATAACAAAACCATTAAAGTTATTCACTTTTTAAATACAACAGAACTCAAAGAATTTCTCGACTCTAAAGTCATCCAATACAATAACCCAAAGTTTATTGACAGCGACCCTATACAAATACCGCACCAATTTACTAAAAAGGCAGATATCGAGATTGCTGCATTTTTAACAGCAACTATTGCCTGGGGAAACCGTAAAAGTATTATAAAGAATGCAAAACGGATGATGGAACTAATGGGTAATTCACCTTATGATTTCGTTATAAATCACGAAGAATCTGACTTGGATAAATTTGATGGTTTTGTTCATAGAACTTTTAATAGTATAGATTTTGTTCAATTTATAAAGAGCTTAAAGCACATTTATAAAAATCATCTAGGATTAGAACCTGTTTTTTGTAAATACTCAAAAGCAAATTCTTTACAACATTCTATTCACTATTTAAAAAAAGTTTTTTTTGAAATAGATCACTTACCTCGAACTCAAAAACACATTAGCGATCCTTTAAAAAATTCGGCAGCCAAACGCATCAACATGTTTTTACGTTGGATGGTTAGACAAGATAACGCAGGTGTAGATTTTGGAATTTGGGAACAACTCAGTCCTAATCAATTATCATGTCCTCTAGACGTGCATTCAGGTAATGTAGCTAGAAAACTAGGCTTGTTACATAGAAAACAAAACGATGCAAAAGCATTATTGGAACTAGACACATCATTAAGAGCTTTAGATAATACAGACCCTGTAAAATACGACTTTGCCCTTTTTGGCTTAGGCGTTTTTGAAGGCTTCTAATCGTTAATAACAAATCATAATTATGCTACACTATTCTCAATAAAACAGTACCTTAGTCACATTTTAACAAACCAACAAAAATTTTAAATTCATGAAAAAAATAATCACGCTGCTTTGCTTCATAGGCACTTTGCTATCTTATGGGCAACAAACCAGAAAAATTCCTGTTGACACCTTAGTAAAGACAACACATAATACTGCTATAAAAGGTGTTAGTCTATCTTATACAGCCGAAACTGGCACACAACCTGTTTGGGATACCAATGGTGATCCAATTGCAACACTTTATTATACTTATTATACAAGAAACAATGTAAAAAACAGAGCTTCTAGACCATTAATTATCTCGTTTAATGGAGGTCCAGGATCTGCTTCAGTGTGGATGCACGTGGCATATACAGGCCCAAGAATTCTTAATATAGATGATGAAGGCTATCCTTTACAGCCTTACGGATTTAAAAGCAATCCAAATTCCATCATAGATGTCGCTGATATTGTCTTTGTAAACCCTGTAAACACAGGTTATTCGAGAATGGTACCAGGAAAAGATGGCAAAATGCCAGACAGAAAACAATTTTTTGGAATTAATGAAGATATTAAATACCTAGCAGAATGGGTTAATACATTTGTATCTCGCAAAAATCGTTGGGAATCGCCTAAATATATTATTGGTGAAAGTTATGGTGGCACTCGTGTTATGGGTTTATCAAACGAGCTACAAAGCAACCAATGGATGTATCTAAATGGTGTGATTCTAGTATCTCCAGCCGATTATAATGCTTATAATACCGATGGTCAACCAGAATATTCATCACTAGATTTACCTTACAAAACAGCTGCAGCTTGGTATCATAAAATGTTACCTCCTGCTTTACAAAACAAAGACTTGACCGATATTTTACCTGAAGTTGAAAGTTATGCTATCAATACATTAATGCCAGCAATTGCCAAGGGAGGATTTATTAGCGATGATGAACGTAATCGTGTTGCTGAGAAAATGTCCTATTATACTGGCTTGAGTAAAAAGTCTATTTTACAGCATAATTTAGTGGTTCCTAACCGTTTTTTGTGGAAAGAATTGTTGCGCGATAAAACTGGGCGAACCATTGGGCGTTTAGACTCACGCTATTTAGGCATCGATAAAATGGAAGCTGGTATGAGTCCTGATTACAGTGCCGAATTAACCTCATGGCTGCATTCGTTTGCTCCAGCAATCAACCACTATATTAAAAACGAACTAAAATTCGATACCGACATTAAATACAACATGTTTGGCCCTGTTCACCCTTGGAATGACGATAATAACACCACAAGGGATGATTTACGTAAAGCCATGGCAACAAATCCATATTTACATGTTTTAAATCAATCAGGTTATTACGATGGTGCTACTACTTATTTTACTGCAAAATATACCTTATCACAAATTGATCCTAGCGGAAAGTTAAAAGATCGTATGAGTTTTAAAGGCTATAGAAGTGGCCACATGATGTATTTACGAAAAGAAGATTTAATTAAAGCTAACGACGATTTAAGAGAATTTATTAAAAAATCATCTGCTAACGGAAAAGCAGCGAAATATTAAAATATGAGACAACTACTATTATTAAGTGCATTACTGTTTACCGTTTATTCTTGTAATAAAAAACCAGAAGAAGTATTAACCTATATAACACCTCCTACTGGTATAAATGGTTCTGAATCGAGCTTGCACAAAAGTGAAGATGGAACTATTTACCTAAGTTGGATAGAAACTGGAGAAAACAAGAATGGCAAATTGCTACTTTCAAAACTTAACGAGGACAACACTTGGTCTGAATCTAAAACCATAGCAACTGGAGATAATTGGTTTCTTAATTGGGCCGATTTTCCATCTGTAACATCTTTTGGAAATAACCTTGTTGCACATTATTTAGAAAAAAGCGCAGAAGACACCTATGCTTACAACGTTAAACTTACCATATCTAATGATGATGGTAATAACTGGAACAACGCTTTTACACCTCATACCGACAATACCAATACCGAACATGGTTTTGTTAGTAAAACGCAAATGGACAATGATTCTTTTTTATCGGTTTGGTTAGATGGCAGACAAACGGCTTACGCCGAACAAGATTCAACCATCGCAAAACAAATGACGTTAAGAGCCGCCTCTTTTAACAGCCAAGGTAATACAGAAAATGAGTACTTGCTTGATGACCGCGTTTGTGATTGTTGTCAAACTGATGTTGCAATGACCCAAGAAGGTCCAATCGTAATTTATAGAGATCGCTCAGAAAATGAGATAAGAGATATTTATTATGTTAAACAAGTAAATGGTGAATGGACCGAACCACAATCTATTTATGATGATAACTGGAACATAAATGGCTGTCCAGTAAATGGTGCAGCATTATCTACAAAAGGTAAAACTGTGGCTGTGGCTTGGTTTACTGCTGCAAATAATTTACCCTCAGTAAAAGTGGTGTTTTCAAACAATAATGGTACAACATTCAGCACTCCAATAGAAGTTGGAGTTGTAGATCCATTAGGCCGTGTGGATATTGAATTACTTGCAGATAATTCTGCTTTGGTAAGTTGGATGGATACTGTTGATGGTACAACTAATATACAGTTGCAACGTGTGGATCAAAATGGCACATTGAGCAATATTATGACCTTGACTGAATCATCTGAAAGTCGTTCTAGTGGTTTTCCAAGAATGGCTGTAAAAAACAATAAAGCATATATTACTTGGACCAAAGTTAATGAAGGAAATAAACTCTCTATTGAAACTGCAGTAGTGAACACAGACTTAATTGAATAAAAGTTTTCTAGTACTTGGTAAATTTTTAGAAAAAACTTTTCAATAAGCTATTAGCAACTCTTTTTATAGACCTCACAGGTTTTATCCCGAAGCGTCGGGACTGTGAGGTCTTGATTAGCCCAAAAATTATGTTTTGATTAGTATTCAAAATAATTTTTGTCATGTACTAAAATGTAGCTTAATTTTTATCAAAAAAACACTGTCTGTAAAGTAGTAAAGAATTATATTTTGTCATTCTGAGCGCAGTCGAAGAATCTTAATATCTGTCTTAGATATTTCGACTACGCTCAATATGACACTAAAATTTACTTTACAAACAGTATTGTTTCATTATCAATTCTAGCCTTTTAACCAAGCATTTCTTAATTCTATTTGAGCTGGTGTAGCCTCAGGATTAGCTTGTAATTTTTTTCCAGTAGAATAGCCTTGTGTCAAAGCAGTTTTTATAACTATTTCGTCTCCGTTTCTATCTAACTTTACTTCTACCTCTTGTCCAGGTTGCCAACCAAAAACTTGCTGAAAAATTTGATTGGCATTTTGAAGCGTTACTTTCTCACCATTTATTTCTTTAATAACATCGTTGGCTTTCACACCTTGCTCAGCCCAAAAACTAT
>CALZKX010000231.1 GCA_945788155.1 uncultured Flavobacteriaceae bacterium | reverse complement strand
TTTTTTACTGCGCCACTTTCAACCATATTTTGTCCTTCACCAGGAACAGTAATTGATTCTAACGCCTTTAATATATCTTGTTTATTTAACTTCACTATATCTTATTTAGATTTATTCTAAGGTACAAATATAACTATTAATGCTTGAAGTATGAACACAGAGGGTTGAAGTTTTTTATGATATCATTAGTGAATTCTATGAAATAAATTTTTGTAATTATTTGTATCCCGAAGCTTCGGGATTAGAAAAATTAGGAAATAATCATATATTTTGTATATTTGATGATATGTGTAAATTTTTCAAAAATTAGGAAATAATAGATTGTTATGATTGAGAAAGCACCAGAATTTGATTTTTATAAAATGAATCTAAATGATATAGATAACTCTAGAGTGATATCTAGTGACTTAACAAAGAAGATTGAATATAATTACCTTTATTGGGATAAATTAAAATATTTAGATTTTTTAGGAGAGAAAAATAGTATAAAGTTATGGAATTATACTAAAATTAGGAGGTTCCTAAATCAAAAATTAGTTTTATTTGGTAAGCTTGATAATGATGATTTTTTAGTTTTTAATATTAATGAATTCCTTCAACAAAGACTCCACTATCTTGACTTTAACTTTGGTACGGGATTACAAAAAGAGCGGCTACTAAATGATTTGGACAAACAGGATTATCTAAACAATGCCTTGATGGAGGAATCTATTTTTTCTTCTATGATAGAAGGAGCTACCACAACGAGAGCGAAAGCAAAGGACATGCTTAGAAAAAACAAAAAACCCAAAAGCAAATCTGAGCAAATGATACTGAATAATTACAAGACTATTCAGTACATAAGTGAGCATCAAGATGAGGATATATCAATTGAAAAAATTTTCGAGATTCACAAATTGGTAACAGAAAACACTTTAGAAAAAGGACATATTGGCGTTTTCAGAAATAACAATGAGATTAACGTGGTAAATGAACTCACAGACGAAATTGTTCACTCTCCACCAAATTTTGAAGAGTTGAATCATTTGATGGCATCATTTTGTGAATTTTTCAATAACAATCCAAAAAAAGATTTTATCCATCCTATTGTCAAAGGAAGCATTCTTCACTTTTTGATTGGCTATATTCATCCTTTTGTTGATGGGAATGGACGTACTGCTCGTGCCATTTTTTATTGGTATTTATTAAAAAACGGCTATTGGTTAACAGAATATCTATCCATTTCTAGAGTCATCATGAAAACCAAAACACAATATGAAAAAGCTTATTTATATACAGAAATAGATGATATGGATGTTACATACTTTATCCATTATCAAGTAAAAATACTCTTAAAAGCGTTTGAAGAGTTAAAAACGTATGTAGCTAAAAAGAAGAAAGAACAATCCAAACTTTTAAAATACCTAAAACTTAAAAACATTAATGAAAGACAAGCGCTTATACTCCAGTTAATTGAAGATGATAACAATCGTTTTTTTACAGTTAAAGAAATAGAAGTTAGATTTTCAATTACAAACCAAACTGCAAGAACAGATATAGAAGAATTAGTTGAACGTGGCTTTTTAAGAAAAGTTGCTGTTAATAAAAAGTCCTCAAATTATTGGAAAGGAGATAAATTTGATGAAATTAATGGCTACAACTCTTTAAGGGGATCCCAATAAACCTTATCTAAATCTTGAATTTGATTATCAATTACTACTATTCCTTCACTTTCCAACAGTTGTTGCATTAAATTAGTGCCATCAAAATGATGCTTCCCAGTTAATAGACCTTTTCTATTTACCACACGATGCGCAGGGACATTTTTTCCGCCAGAACCATTCATGGCATAACCAACCATACGTGCGCTTCTTGCCGCTCCTAAGTATGTAGCAATAGCTCCATAGCTTGTCACTCTTCCGTAAGGAACCAGTTTCGCAACTTCATAAACTTTATCAAAAAAATTCAAAGTTTCTTGTTTCATCAATTACATTTCTTTAATAATATTAATCAAGGTAAAAACAGCGATAATCCCTGTTATGGCACCTATTATGTAATTCATGCTTTTTTGAGAGGTCAATTTTTCATTTTTAATCTTGTCAAAAAAGAATATATATATATAAAGCATTACAAATGTTCCTGAAGTAGCTCCAGCTACATAAGCTATAATGCTATAAGTTTCAAAGGTTAACCAACCAAATGACGCCAAGGTTAAGGTCATATAAGCTTGATACGGAATTGGAAATACATTCAATGCAGATAAAAGCATCCCTTGAAAAAACCGTCTATGCTTGCTTCGCACATTAGCTTCAATATCGGGTTTGGGTTGCTTTCTAGCCAATAACAAAAAATAGATGGTTATTAAAACAAAAATTACAAAAGCAACACGTTGTAGAATATTAATCACTTCGGGATGGTTACTCAAGTACTTTGCGAATATTGCTGCGAGATACGTTTGCAAACTCACAACGATACAAACACCAATAGAGAACAAAATGCCTCGATTTGAATCTTCTTTTAAACTGATTTTTGCAGCTGTCATATTAAGTAAACCTGGTGGGATTACACCAACAAATGCAAGGACTAAACCTAAAAAGAAGATAAAAGTAATATCCAACGTTTACTTAATTTTAAATCTAATATACGTAATTGGTTTGTTTTGCTCTAAATATTGGCTTTCATAAAAGGTCTGAATACTTGTAACTTCCTCAGGACTACCCTCTTGTTTATACACATTATGATTGGCATAAATAACTTCGTGACCTTCGCCATGTAACAAACCAAGTGTGTAACCATGCATAAATTCGCTATCGGTTTTTAAGTTTACAACGCCTTCTGGTTTTAATACTTTTTTGTAACGTTTTAAAAATTCAGAATTGGTCATTCTGTGTTTTGTGCGTTTGTATTTTATTTGAGGATCTGGGAAAGTAATCCATATTTCATCCACTTCATTTTCGGCAAAAGCATATTCAATAAGTTCTATTTGTGTTCTTAAAAAGGCCACATTTTCAATAGTATTTTCAATAGCTGTTTTTGCTCCTCTCCAAAAACGAGCGCCTTTAATATCAATGCCAATAAAATTTTTGTTTGGATATTTTTTTGCCAATTCAACGCTATATTCTCCCTTTCCGCAGCCTAATTCTAGAACTAGCGGATTATCATTTTTAAAAAATTGTTGTCTCCAATTACCTTTTAATTGATATTTGCCTTCAACCAAATCTGCTCTAGAAGGCTGAAACACATTATTAAAGGTTTCGTTTTCTTTAAATCTTTTAAGTTTATTTTTACTTCCCACTTACCTATTATATTTGGGCAAAAATAATGAAATAAACGAGAGTGCTTATTATAGTTATCTTTGATTTACAATTATGAGTAAACGAATTTTAGTTGCGCCTTTAAATTGGGGATTAGGTCATGCCACACGCTGTATACCTATTATTAATGCTTTAATTATTAATGGCTTTAAGCCAATTATTGCAAGCGATGGTAATGCTTTATCAATTTTGCAAAAAGAGTTTCCTAAACTAGGGTTTATTGAGCTCCCTTCATACAATATCAAATACTCAAAAAAAGGGAGCCATTTAAAGCTCAACCTGTTAAAAGATACTCCAAAAATTTTTAAAGCTATTAAAACTGAACATAAAATCGTTAAGCATTTGGTTGACAATAATAAGATTGATGGTATTATTTCGGATAATAGATTTGGTGTTTATAACAAACTAATTCCAAGTGTTTTTATAACACACCAGCTTAATGTGTTAAGTGGAAATACTACATGGTTAAGCACAAAAATACATCAAAAAGCAATAAAAAAATTTGATGAATGCTGGATTCCCGATTTTAA
>CALZKX010000230.1 GCA_945788155.1 uncultured Flavobacteriaceae bacterium | reverse complement strand
TTTATTGTAAACACCCTCCTTGCTCCTCCCTCAAGGGAGGAATTCCCAAAGATGACATTGTCCCCTTGAGGATTATCGAGATAAAAGCGACAGCTTTTGTTGAAGATACCGAGCGAAGCTCATTAGGGGTGTTTTTATTTCAATTAGCTTATAGTCAATAACTTTTACATCGAATTCACGTTATTTAGAAAGGGATATTGCTTGGTATAAAAAATATGTCGGTTTTAACCTTACTTATCAAGAGGAAGGTTATGCTGTTTTAAACAGAGATTCTATTTGGATTCATTTACAATGGCATCACAACAATGATGAAGACCCAGTTTATGGCTCAGTAGCAAAAATATTTGTTGATGACATCAATCCTATTTTTAAAGAAATGCTAAAACGAAGCACTGTAACAAAAGACAAACTAAGGTTGAATACACCTTGGAAAACACACGAATTTGGTTTTTTCGATCTAAACAAAAATGCAATCTTTTTTGTTCAAGATGCATAACTATTTTCCATCTACATAATCCTGAAGGTAACTGAATCTTTCAGTCAATTTCCCTTTTTCACTAATTTTAGCACGTTTTAAAATTCCTCTTTCATCGCCATTAAAAAAAGCTGGAATCGCATGTTCTAAAAACATGTCTCCAAAACCTTCACTAGCATCTTTTGGGAGTTCACATGGTAAATTATCAACAGCCATCACTGTAATGGCTCCTTTAGCATCAAATGCTACTTCACTTTCAGTTTGTGCATCATAACCATAAAAAGGGGCTTCAATAGTTGATGCTCTTAAAGTTGAAGCTACAGGACCATTAACATCACAGCTAATATCTGCAACTAAATTGATATTAAAATCAGGATGTTTGGCATCGTCTCTTGTAAATAAATAAGGTGCATTATTGCCATAAAAATGTCCAGCTATAAAGACATCTGTTTCTTTGGCATAAGGCATAAAATTACTTTCATACCCAGAAGGGTCTTTGTAAAACTCCCACTTATCGCCTACTTTACCATCTTTACGTTTGGCATATTCCATAACATCTGCCATCACATAAACTGGCTCTGTAAACTTAGATGTTAAATATAAAGCATCACTAATTTCTTTAATTTTTAAATGGTCTAAAATTTCTTTTGCCCCTAAAGCTACTTTACCAGTTCCTGTTAAAAGTACTTTAATATTAGGCAAGGTAATTTTGTCCAGTTCAGCTTTAACTTCAATTAAATCGGCAAGGGTTTCCACTTTTGGTAAATTGAATAAATTATCACGTAAACCTAAAGCTCTAAAACCGTTGTAAGCACCAACCAACCCAGCATAACGACCAAAACCTATTAAACGCGCTCCGCTTTTTTTAACAATAGTTTCATGGTCGTACATGTCAATATTCTTTTCTAACATCGCTTTAAGTAGCTTTCTATTATAAGGTTGCTTTTTAATAGTATGTGAGAAAAAGAAATATTTTTTATTCGGAATTAAATTTTCAATAGGCACTTCTTTTACACCAATCATGACATCACAACCTGATACATCTTCAGTTAGCTCAAAACCTAAAGCTTTATAAGCAGAATCTGGAAACACGCGTATATCACTAGACTCTACTATAAACTCAGCTTCTGGAAACTTCTCTCTTGCTTCTAAAAGCTTTTCTGGAGAAAAAACAACACGTCTATCTGGTGGGTTTTTACGTTCTTTTATGATGGCAAATTTCATTGAAAATATTTTTTTCATTTCCGCAAAAGCGGAAATCTCATGATTTTAAACTATTTGTTTGAATTATTAGCCACGAATTCACGAATGTACTTTTGAAAATTACAAACAAAAGGCTGCCAACTGAAAACTGGAATAATTTTTGCACGAAAATAAGTGGATTTACGTAGTTGCGCAACTTTTTTTGTAACTTCGCAATCCTTTTCCAAGCATGGAAAAGTAATTAATTTTGGGGTCGACTGGTTTTGACAGCGAGATTAATTAAACAGTAAGCACGTCGTGTAATGACATTGAAACACGTAAAAGGCTAGGTCACACTTTTAAACGGCGAGAATAACTACGCTTTAGCTGCTTAATCTGAATTATAGTAAGATTGGCCTCGTCCTACTAGGTAGGAATGCTAAATGTCTCCAGAAAGCCTTGGTTAATGGCGTTCTATTTTGAGACATCGTAAAAATTAACTAAGATAATGTAGTGCTTTGATGCATTTTCGAGATTAAAAAGCTAAGTTGTAAATAGGTTGTCTTTTGCCAGCTTACAATCGAAAATCCAAGAATAGAATAAACGTGTAGAAAGCTATTTGGTTACTTGTTTGGACCCGAGTTCGATTCTCGGCGACTCCACAATCAAACGCAACTTTGTTGCGGCTTTAAACACAAAAGGCTCAGCAAGTTTACTTGACTGGGTTTTTTGTTTGAAAGCAGATAAAAGCAAAGAAATATACCATATCAAAAGCAGGTTACCAGTTCAATTAGTTAATCTTATACTTTTTTTTAAACAAACAAAAAACGTATAATTTTTGGACGTTATTTAAAATTTGGGTAAGGAACAGCTTTTAGGAACAAGAGATTTAAATAATCTATATTTACAACAAATTAATTTCATGGAAAAAACAGTTTCAGAAGCTATTGCTTATCGTCGTTCTTGCAGAGTTTACAAAAATGAACCAATAGACACAAACAAAGTTAAACAATGTATTGAAAATGCAGTACTTGCTCCTACCAGTAGCAACTTGCAATTATGGGAGTTTTATCATATAACAAACAAAGATGTTATAAATAAATTAGCTGTTGCCTGTTTTAACCAAAATGCTGCTAAAACAGCGCAACAATTAGTGGTAGTATTAGCAAGAAAGGACTTATGGCGTAAACGTTGCAAAGCAAATATTGATTTTTTAAACA
Organism: uncultured Flavobacteriaceae bacterium; assembly: GCA_945788155.1. Classification (GTDB taxonomy): domain Bacteria; phylum Bacteroidota; class Bacteroidia; order Flavobacteriales; family Flavobacteriaceae; genus Pontimicrobium. Next base: position 6,080 of record CALZKX010000230.1, on the reverse strand, counting down.
AAGCTTTTGACAAGCCTGATTTAGAAGAAAGACTTTTGAAACGAAAAAAAATGGGTATGAATTATTATCAAAAAGTAATGCCAGTTACTTATTTCGATTTTTTAGGCATTTTTGGGATGTTAAAATATCTAATATTTCAAATTATTGGCTTGTTTCGTCCCATTTATAGACAAGCACGACTAAGTGATATGCGCATTGTTGCCCATAAAAGTGCTGGACTAGCTGCTCAAAATTTTATGACAAGTATGGCTGCAATTGGTTACGATACTTGCCCAATGGAGGGAAGTGATACTCTTAGAGTAAAACGTATTTTAGGAATTCCATGGCGTGCCGAAATTAACATGATAATAGGTTGCGGACTAAGAGACGAAAATGGTATTTATGGCTCAAGATTTAGAGTGCCTTTTGAGGAAGTTTACCATCAAATTTAAAAGTGGGCAAGATTATTTTTCTTATAACATTTTAAAACCATTATTTTTACAAAAATAACAATTTATGACCTTATTACTTATGGCTGCTGGAAGTGGTAGTCGCTATGGAAAGCTTAAACAATTTGACGACTTAGGGCCAGCTAAAGAATTTCTATTAGAGTTCAGCATTTACGATGCCATTAATTGTGGTTTTAATCATATAGTTTTGGTAACCAAAGCTGAAAACAAAGAATTTCTTGAAAACTACCTATCTCAAAAATTACCAAACTCAATTAAATTAGATGTTGTAGTACAGGACATAAATGATCTTCCAGAAGGCATTTCCGTCGATACGTCCAACAGAGCAAAGCCTTGGGGAACTGCACATGCAGTTTGGTCTGCCAGAGATATTATAGACTCAGATTTTGTGATTATCAATGCTGATGATTTCTACGGAAAACAAGCTTTTGAAGGTGCTGCAAATTTTATAATGAGCAATAATTCTAAAAACACGTATGCACTTGTAGGTTATAATTTAAGAGACACCCTGTCGGAACATGGATCGGTTTCAAGAGGTGTTTGTAGTGTTAATGATGGCCATTTAGTGTCTATTGAAGAACATACAAAAATTGAAGCTGTAGATAACGAAATTGTAGATACCGAAACTGGGAACACTTTGCATCCAGATACTATCGTTTCAATGAACTTTTGGGTTTGTAACACATCTATTTTCGATTATATAGAAAGGTATTTTAACCATTTCTTACAAATACCAGAAAATCTCGAAAAAAGCGAAATCTATTTGCCTTTTGTAGCTCAAGAGATGATGGTAAATGGGCTGATAGATATTAATGTAATAACCGCAAATAGCGAATGGTTTGGTGTAACGTATTATGAAGACAAAGCTGAAGCTGTAAGTACTTTACAAAGACTAACCAATGACAATAAATACCCTTCGCCTCTTTGGAAATAATGACGTAAATGGATATTAAGCTATTAAATGTTATTATAAATCAATTTAATATTTCCATTTCAAATGTTACGTTCAAGTCAATTTCACAAGGCTATATAAATGATACATTTCTAGTAGAAGAAAATTCAAATCCGAAGTATGTTTTACAACGCATAAACAGCAATATTTTTAAAAATGTTGCCGGACTTCACAAAAATATAAATATAGCTTTAAAGAAACTTAAAGCTAGTGACTATACCGAGTTAAGCTTACTTAAAACTAAAGCAGACCAAGCATATCATGTGTATGATGATAGTATATGGAGGTTAATGACTTTTGTTCCAAATAGTGTCGCCTATAATTATACATCAAATAAAAAAATAGCTTTTGGCGCTGGCAAAATTATTAGTCGTTTCCACCAGTTGCTAAACGATGAAGATGTGAATAATTATGAAGTTACACTACCAAATTTAAACAATCTTCCTTTTAAGATTACCGAATTTAATCACGCTTTGGATAATACAACCAAAGAAATTAAGGAAAATGCAAAATTGGAAATTGGTTTCGCAAAACAACATTTACATGATTTTAAAAACTTTTACAACGCCAATGTACCTGAACGTATTTGCCATAACGATACCAAACTCAATAATATTCTATTTAATAAAACAACCCATAAAGGGTTTTGTCTAATAGATTTAGATACCATTATGAAAGGCTATTTTCATTACGATTTTGGAGATGCTGTGAGGACTGTTGTAAGCGAAACCAATGAAGATGAAATTGACCTCACGAAAATAAAATTTAATCTTATGTTATTTGAACGATTTATTGATGGTCTAAAAAGTAATTGTTTTATCTTAAGTAAAAAAGAAATAGAATATTTACCTATATCATGCGCTCTTATGCCTTTTATACATGGTTTAAGAGCAATAACCGATTATTTAAACGGTAACATATATTATAAGGTTTGCTACGAAAATCAGAACCTTGATAGGTGTAAAAGTTTGTTTCATTTTACTGCATTAGCCTTACAAGAGCAAGAATCGTTAAGGTCTATAATTAACAATAAACTTAATTAAAAAAAAGTACAGTTTTCACTGTACTTTTTTAGTTGGTTGGTTAATTAGATTTTATAAATACTAATCTCCACTCAGGTTTTTATCATATACCCAAATTTCATCCCATCTGTTTTTAAAAGTTGTGCTTAGAATGTCCATTTGGTTTTGCCACGAGTTTTCACCATTTACCTTGTTAAAGGTTTCAACCCAATTTACATCTCTGTCAAAATCGGCCATATTAGGACTAAAAGATGCCGTAGCAATATGGCGACCAAGATTGCCTTGTATAAACTCGTTATAATAAACTCCCCAAGGGTTTACACCATCTAAAGCTTTTACGGTTTTACTCATTCTTTCAAAGAAAAAACCAACTCCAGGGGCAGGTCCGTCCACAACTTCATAAACCCTAACAAATAATATTGGATATTTTGATGGATCGCCATCCAGCATATCTGTATTATTTAGCTTACTATTCCCTTTCCAATATTCAGTCGTATGTATCTTTTTTACATATGGCATGATATTGTCTCTCCAATCTTCGTCATGACCTCCTACAGCTGGTCTAGTATCTAAATCGGGATAGGTTAATGCGCCCATTTGCCAAATAAACTTGCCTGTATTAGGTCCTGTAGTAATGTTGTAAACCGTTGCTTTATGAGGTCCAGCATTGTGGTACTTTTGGTTATGCTTCCGCATATTTTCTCCCAATAGTTTTAGTTTTGCATTATCGGGAGTAATCATGATATTTTCCCACATTTGGTAGGAATTATCATCTTGAGCATTGATGGTAAACACAGTTCCAAAAACCATTGCCACCATAATTAATAATAAATTACATTTTTTAATCATAATAAAATATTTTGGTTAATTAATAACTTGCTATACAGTTTTTGTATAACACCTGACTTAGTAATATAAGTAGGCATTTGGCATAATAAATGGAAGCTAAAACGAAAACTTAAATTACTTTTTTAAGCACGTTTTATAGATACAAGTAACTAATAAAGAGTTATTAAACCAAGTACATTTGGACGAAGCTTATAGTTTTTTGTCCCAAAATATGTTTTTATTTACCGAAGCGATTTATTCAAATAAAAAAATCTATCAAAAATTGATAGACTTTTCTTTAATATAGAATGAACTCATCTTGACTTTTTGTTTTTAACCGAAAACGAGAAGAAATTTGTTCAGATGAAACTGTTTTTGAAAGACATAGCATAGCTAAGTATAATAAAATAGCTGAAATATGGGCAAATTTAATCCATTTTTCTGGGAATAGAAAAAGTCAAGATGAGTTCAATGTGTTTTTTAATCGATTTTTACAAAGTTTGCTATTAGTTTGTTTTTACCTCAAAACCCTCAAGCTTCCATTTTGTTATACCACCTCCTAGGTCATAAATTTTATAAAATCCTGCTTCTTTCATTTTTTTTGCACTTTTTGCGCTTCTATTTCCAGATTTGCAATACACAATTACTGGTTTGGATTTATCAAGTTTTTCTATTTCTTGAGAAAAGGTGTCAGAGAAAAAATCGATGTTCTGAAAACCTTCAATATAACCTTCGCTATACTCTTGAGGCGTTCTAACATCTACTAATTGCACACCATCCATTTGTGAAATTTGTTGCATTTCTTGAGGTGTAATTACTTCAATTGTTCTTGTAGTTGTAGTAACTTCTTTTTCTTTACAGCTATAACTAAAGGCTAAAAGAGCTATTAAAATATAAAGTGATTGTTTCATAATAAAATTTTTTTAGTTCATTACTAGGTTTTCATTCCACTCAAGAATTCCACCAGAAAGATTATAAGCATTTTTAAACCCTAATTGATTCATGATGGCACAGGCTTGACCGCTTCTAGCGCCAGATCTGCAATACACATAATAATTGTTGTTTTTATCTAATTCCTCAAGTTTATATATAAACCCTTGCCCTTTATAAATATCCAACTGAACTGCGTTTGGTATAATCCCTTCTGCTACTTCATCATCAGTACGCACATCTAATATAACAGCATTAGCGTCCTTTGCTAATTGTTGTTTCCACTCTTCTTGCGTTAAATTTGCCATAAATTATTTTTCAGCAAATTTAAGATTTCTTTAGAATTTATAATAAAGTCTATAAAAAAAATGACTTATAATTTTATTAGCTGCCTTTTTTAACTTTTATAGTGCAGCCAATAGCGCGTGTCTTGGTTTCAGGAACAATTTTTCCCTCCAATAATGCATCTACGGCATTTTCAACATACTTGGTGTTTACGGCTGAAGCATCTTTATAATTATCGTCAATAGCTCCAATATATTTTACAATATTACCTCTGTTTGTTTTTTCTAGCACATATACGTGAGGTGTTTTGGTTGCTCCATATTGTGGATAAATTTTTTGTCCTTTATCCATTAAGTATGGAAATGTAAATCCTTTTACTGTTGCTCTGGCTTTCATAGCTTCCATACTATCTCCTGGTTGTACATCTGGATTATTTGGCATTATTGCTATTACTGGATAGCCTTTTTTTGCATATTTATAATTTAATGCTATAATTCTATCTTCATACTTAACTGCATATGGGCAAGTGTTGCAAGTGAAAATCACGATAAATCCCTTAGCGTCTTTATAATTTGCCAATGAGACCATTTCTCCATCAATGTTTTTAAGCTTGAAATCTGTAGCAATATCACCAACTTCATAGCCATTGTTAAAAGTATCAATAGTAACTGTAAAAGCACTTAAAATAAATACCATTACAAGCACAGGCATTGTTTTAATAAGTTTCATAGTTTTTAATTTAGGAATTGTTTTAATTCTGTTTCTAATTCGTTATATGTAAACGGTCTATCGTAAAATTTTCGTTTATCTTTATTATAAATTATAGTTACTGGAATAGCTCCATCCCAGTTTTCATTGACTTTAGGAATCCATGTGTTCATATTCACATCGTCGAGTACTAATATTTTCGATTTTAAATTATACTCTTTAATAAATGGTTTTAGTTTGCTTTCATATTGATGAGGAAAATCTAAACTTACAAGAATTACTTCTACTCCATTCTCCTTATAATTCTTATTTAATTGCTCAAAATGCGGCAACTCTTTTATACAAGGTGCGCACCAAGTTGCCCAAAAATTAATTACATAAATGCTGTCATCATTTTTAGTGAGGTAAGGCTCCAACCCGTTAAAATCGAGGATTTCAAGTTTAACATCATCAACTGTTAAGGTATCTACTTTTATGCTGTCTGTCTTGGCTGTTTCAGTTTTTGTATCGGTCTTACAAGAAACCAAGAACACTACAAAAAGAGCTAGTAATTGTTTCATATTATAAAAATAACCATCTGCTTTTAGTAATCGTAAACTTTAACAAAATTTTTCGACTCACCATAAAACGACTAATTTTGAATTTCATCATATTTTTAATGATAACATTTGATTATTTAAATTTCATTTCTATATTTGAATAAATTAAATCCTTCCCATTACAATGGGAAATAAATATGAACACAATTTTAAATAATACATGGTGGTGGTGCTTTAAAAACGGAATTTTCGTGAACTAGACCATTGTATATTTAAATAACAATATATTTAGGCTTGTCATTCACGACAAGCCTTTTTTTTATGATTAAAACATGTACCATTTAAAAACACATTACAAAAAAATACT
>CALZKX010000229.1 GCA_945788155.1 uncultured Flavobacteriaceae bacterium | reverse complement strand
TAGAAATGAATGGAAGAAAAGTTAAAGACATTAAGTTTAATCTTTTTGAAGTAGGCGATTGTAAAAGATACTTTGTTAAAAAAGCCACTTATGAAGGACACAATAAAGAAGATGATATCCATAAAATTAAGTTCGAGATTGCAAAATACAATAAGTCTGGTAACAGACCAGATGCAGATTTAGATTTTGGTGGAAAAGAATTTAAAATTAAGCCTGGTCAAATATTAAATGTTCAAATTCGTTCAAAGGATTTTCCAGAACTAAATGCTCCTCCTGTTGAAAATGGCATATCCAACGATGATTTATTAAATGACCCAGATTATGCGGTAATGATTTTCCCTCCTTTTATATGTCAAGGCAAATTTGTTGGCGGAAATGGAAATTAAATGGTTAAAAAAAGCATCATACTACTTTGCAATCTATTTTTATTTACAGCTAACATTCAATTTGCCTACACTCAAGACACAAAACAACACCAAGAAATTATTGAGCTGTTATTAGAGCATAAAATAGATGTGGCTAATAATATGAATAAACATAATATAGATACAACAGCACTTACCTTGCAATGGCATATAGATTCACAATTATATGGTATTAAGGATACTGTTGTTAATCCTTTATCTAATGATACACCGTCTTTTATTAATATTTTTAACGTATTAAAGGAAGGTGCCATCTATGAAGATCCTTTGTTTGATAAAGAGCTAACAGCTTTTGAAAAATACAGGAAAGCTCTAAACCTAAGTATTAAAAAAAATGACTCAAATTTAATACGATTCTCGTTACACAAGCTTTTAAAACTTACTTTTGGGAATAGGGCTCTTTTCAATAATGTTGAAGAATATGCTGGAGTCTATAAAAAATATGCGCAAACTGCAAGCGATAGTGCGTACTTCATGTATTATAAATACGCAGCAAAATCTTATTCTACACAAAAGTCGAATGAAGAGATTCATAAGGAAGCACTAGAACTTATTAAAAATGAACACAATTATTATTTAAATGGATTAATCTACCAATTCCTTGGTGCCCAAGTAAGCTTCTTTAACCAAGATTACATAAAAGGTATTAGCTATTTTGAAGAAGCGGAAAAATCTTATAAGAAAGTACCTGGAATCTTGGGGAGTAATCAAATGTTTGGTATATACAATAATATAGGTGCTGCTTACAACTTTCTAGATCAACCAAAAGTCGCGCTAACCTATTTTGAAAAAGCAAGGAAAATAAAAATTCCCGAAAATAGTTTTTTTCAAAAATCTTATAATTACCTAGCCATTTCACAAACCTACAAAAATCTAAAAATGCACGATAGTGCCTATTTTTATTTAGAAAAAGAAAAACAAGCTATTCAAAGTTTTAACGAACACAAATCTGCAATTGCCATAAACGAATCCAATATTAAATTTGAAACCGAGAAAAAAGAAAAAGAAAACTTAAAACTAAAAGCCAATAACTTAATAATTGAAGCTAAACGTAAACAAAACAAAAATCTCTTATTTGCTTCTATTGGTTTATTGCTCTTTGGAAGCATTACGTTTTATCTCGTTCAAAAAAACACCAAACGAAAACAACTTCTGGCTGAAAAAGAAAGAGCTTTGAAAACAGAAAAATTAGCCACGGTTCTAAAAGAGCAAGAGCTTACTGCAATTGATGCCATGATCGAAGGACAGGAAAAAGAACGCCAACGTATCGCCAACGATTTACATGATGACCTAGGAGGATTAATGACTACTGTAAAGTGGCATTTCGATGCTTTAAAAGAAAAGCAATCATTAGAACTTCACAATAAAACCAGCAAATTACTAGACCAAGCATATCAAAAAATACGCTCAATAGCTCATGTAAAAAATTCTGGAGTACTTGCCAATAAAGGATTACTAAAAGCCATCAAAGAAATGGCCAATACTATTTCTGGAAACGACAAACTAACTATTCAAGTTATTGATTATGGCTTAGAACAAAGACTTGAAAACAGTTTGGAGCTCACTATTTTCAGGGTTATACAAGAGCTCCTAGCAAATATCATTAAGCATGCTGAAGCTACTGAAGCAACCATACATATCACAAACCATGATGATAGTTTAAATATCCTAGTTGAAGATAATGGCAAAGGTTTTATATTAAAAAACATAAGGAAATCTTCAGGTATGGGAATTTATAGTATTGAAAAACGCATTGAAAATTTAGAAGGAACCATCACCATTGAGTCTGAATTACATAAAGGAACCACCATAATAATAGACATACCAATATGATACGATTAGCCATTGCAGAGGATCATCAATCATTAATAGATGGTATTATTTTGTTGTTGAAACATGAAGAAGACATCTCAATAGTAGGTGCTGTAAATAATGGTAAAGCTTTATTGGATCTAGTTAGATTAAAACAGCCCAATGTAATTATAACAGACATCAGGATGCCAAAAATGGATGGCATAACCGCTACCAAACACATAAAAAAAGAATTTCCACACACCAAAGTTATTGCCTTTACCATGTTTGACCAACCGGAAGCCATTGCCAAAATGCTAGAAGCTGGTGCTTCTGGATACCTACTAAAAAATTCCTCTTTAAATGATGTGTTAGAAGCTATAAAAACTGTTCATTCTGGTAAAAATTATTATGACGCTAACATTAATGTTAACAACCAAAAAAACAAAAAAAAGAAAGGGCTTTTAACCAAACGTCAAATTGAAATCTTGGAGTTGGTTGCACAAGGTAAAACATCTAGAGAAATATCTGAATTACTTTTTATTGGCACCCACACAGTAGATACTCACAGAAAAAACATGATTAGAATTCTTGGTTTAAAAGGTAAAGGTGAACTTATGCGCTATGCATTGGAGAAGAAATACAGGTTTTAAATTTATACCGAGTATTGGGTATGTTTCTCCATTTAAACAATTGTTAGTTTTGAAATATTTTAAAGCTCGACAATTATGAAAAATCAACTATTTACCTTATTTTTTTCGCTACTATTCTCATTTATATCGGCTCAAACAGCAACCAATTTTTTTCTAAATAATGTTCATTCAATTGTACATAATTTTAGTACTTCCCATATAGCAAATGACACTAATGATAAAACAATAAAACATTCAATTGTTGTTACTGCTACAGGTGGAAATATAAGCGCTACATTTATAATGTATTTTGGAAAGAATATTAAAGAAGCTAGTGTACAATCTGTAAGTACAAATGTATATACTGTTAGATCGTGGCATAATTTAGAAGAATACGATAGATTATCTAAACTTTTAAGTGATAAAACCAAAATTGGAATAGGATACTTTAACAGCTTTGGTTCTTTTACGAATAGAGTTCAAATATCTAAATCTAATTGAAACTATCACTATTTAACCATTATTATAAACTAGCTTTCATTTAAAATCCAATTAAAATACCCAATAATAGGTATTTTATCAAACCTCGTAATACTATAATTTCACAAGCTATTAATCCATCTTTTTAAACATACTGGTTATGAAACGATTATTACTCCTTTTTGCCCTATCAATCTTTACTTTTTTAAATATCAATGCCCAAATTATATGGCAAAATACTATTGGTGGCAATGCTTATGATTACATGGAAGATATCATTAGCACCTCAGATGGTGGCTTTTTACTGGTTGGTTCTTCTGAGTCTGATATTTCGGGAGATAAAACAGAAAACAGTAAAGGGAATAATGATTTTTGGATAGTAAAAACCAATAGCCTTGGTGTTGTACAATGGGACAAAACTTATGGAGGAAGTGGCCAAGACGAAGCTGTATCTGCCATAGAAACCTCTGATGGTGGATTTGTTATCATTGGTGATTCCAATTCAAACATGTCTGGTGATAAATCTGAAAACTCCAAAGGAGGCTATGATTTTTGGATAATTAAAATTAACAGTAGCGGTACAAAAGTTTGGGACAAAACCTTTGGAGGTTCTTTACTTGACATTCCTATTAGCATTAGAGAAACCTCAACCAATGATTTAATTATTGCAGGAGATTCAGACTCAAATATCTCTGGTGACAAATCTGAAAATTCCAGAGGCTTTTTTGACCTTTGGATTATAAAAATAAGCAGTACTGGAACACTTATATGGGATAAAACCCTTGGAGGAGATGCAGATGAAGAATTGACAAACTTAGAATTAACTCCAGATGGCGGATATATACTTGCAGCCATTGCAGAAACCAATATTTCTGGTGATAAAACTGTAAGTACAAGTGATAATGAAGAATACTGGGTAGTAAAAATGAGCAATACCAATACCATTGATTGGCAAAAAGCCTATGGAGGTACTTCTTCTTCCATTAGTTTTCTATCAGATTTAATCCCAACTTCCGATGGTGGCTACCTTTTGGCTGGAGATTCAGATTCTGGTATTGGAGGTAATAAAACCGAAAATACAAACGGAGGAACCGATTTGTGGTTTATAAAAATAGGCAGCACAGGGATTATACAATGGCAAAACACGGTTGGTGGATCTGATGATGATTATTTTACCTATGGTATTCAAAAACCAGATGGTGGATATGTTTTTGCCGCGGAATCATTGTCAAACATTTCTGGTGATAAAACCGAAAACAGTATGGATAGTGATATTTGGCTAATTGAATTAGACGCTAACGGAAACGTAATAGCCGACAAAACATTTGGAACCATTTCAGAGGAATATCCTGAAAGACTACTGCAAACCAGTGACGGCAATTTTATAATAGCCAGTAATGTAGATTCCCTATCTGGCGATAATACCGAAGCTCCTGTGGGCGATACAGACTATTGGTTATTTAAAGTTGACAAAAAAACCTTATCAGTTTCTTCAATAGAAAACAGTTTAAACCTAAATATTTACCCTGTCCCTACTGCAAACTACTTAAATATTGCTTCAAAACCAACAATTGAATCTGTTGACATCATAGATATTGCAGGCAAATTAGTATTAAAGATTAAATCACCAAATAAAACCTTAGACGTTTCTCAACTAAAAAATGGCATGTACCTACTCAAGCTCTATTCAAAAAATGGCTTTACAACAAAACGCATAATAAAACAGTAAACCACAAATAATAGACGTTTATAGATGGAATTTTCGATGAATGTTTCAAAAAATACCCAATATTAGGTATTTCCCCTCATTGCTTAAAATTATATGTTTACAAAGCTATTAATCAAGTAAATATATAATTATGAAACGACTATTACTTTTCCTTTTCATTGCCCTTAGTTCTCAAATAACCATTCATGGTCAATGCCCACCTGAAACAAACCAAGATACCGATGGCGATGGAGTACTGGATTGTATAGACCCTTGTATTAATGAACCAAACTCAATAATCGGGAATTTAAGTTTTGAATCTGACTTTATTGGATGGACGGTTCCTCAAAACCTCAATAATTTTAGTGTCAGTGAAGATCCTGCTCACTTTTTACACGGTTCAAAATCGCTCTATGTAACTGCTCCAAACGATACGCAATTTGAAAACTTTGCCATTTATTCAGAAGAATTTACACTGGAAGAAGGTGTGGCATATAACTTTAAAATACCAGTAAAAAGAATTGGAGACTTGGATGGCGATGCATTGAGATGGGTGTTAATAGACGAAAATGGTGTTTATAGACATTTGAATAATTATTACAATTTTACATCTACTTGGTCATTCATTTCATATAACAATTTCTTGGTGAATTTCGATGTCTACACAAGCAATAAATTTAGATTAAGATTAGAGTTTGGACTCTCAACAGTAGATATGGTAGTTGATAAAATTGAATTCTATAAAACTTCAGAGGTTGTTGAACCTACATATCTCGATTTGAACAATGATGGTATTCCTGACTGTGTTCCTTACAGCTCTGAAAACCATCCCGATTACAATGCCTTAATGGACTTTTACAATTCTACAAACGGCAACAGTTGGATCAACAATACAAATTGGTTAGATCCTTCCAAGCCCATTTCTATATGGTATGGCATTACCGAAACCAATGGTCGTGTCACAGGTATTAACTTGAACAGTAATAATCTTTCTGGATCCATTCCAGCTAGTATAGGTAATTTTACCAATCTGGAAATTTTGAAATTCAGGTCCAATTCACTGGTAGGAGAAATCCCGTTGGAAGTATGGGCATTACAAAACCTAACAGATATAGATTTTGCGGGCAACATGATTTCAGGAGGGTTGTCATCCGATGTAGGAAATCTACAAAACCTGCAATTTCTTGATTTAACATTAAACAATCTATCTGGAATCATACCAAATACAATAACTTCATTACCAAACTTTTCAAGATTTGGTTGTGCCGAGAACAACTTTAGTGGCCCTTTACCAGATTTTACAGCACAGGCACAAGCCAACCTTTATGTTTTATCCTTCTATAACAATAATTTCGTCTTTGGTGATTTTGAAAACCAGTTTACAATATACCAGAATAATATATTGCAATTTCTTTATTCGCCTCAAAAATCCCCCGCTCAAGGTATTAATACCAGAATATTAGATATTGGAGATGATTCGACCTTATTTTCTGAACCAATTTCAGGTGTTAATAATCTATATCAATGGTATTTTAATGGCCAACCTATTTCAGGTGAAACTGCAGCAGACATGACCATAAGCAATTTTCAGGCAAACCAAGCTGGAACTTATGAATGTTTGGTAACAAATAGCGTGGTCACAGACTTATCAATTAGCACTGGAGTTTTTGAGCTAGGGTTAATACCTACTTCTCATCCCGATTACAATGCCTTAATGGACTTTTACAATTCTACAAATGGCAACAGTTGGACTAACAGCACAAATTGGTTAGACAATACAAAACCTATATCAAGTTGGTTTGGAGTTACTGAAACCAATGGTAGAG